>JAKOOD010000529.1 GCA_022701635.1 Burkholderiaceae bacterium
CCTTGAGGATGGCGACCTGTTCCTTCTTGCTGTCGCGCGACGCCTGCAGGCCCTGCACCTGCATTTTCAGGCCGGCGATGCTCTCGTCGACGCCGGCCAGTTCGTTCCGCAGCGAGGCCTGGCGCGAGGCCAGCAGCCCGCGCTGCAGGTCCATGATGCCGGCCACGCGCGCATCACCTGCCCGCTGATCCAGCACCTCAGGAAACCTGATCGATGGCGCGCCAGCCTGCTCGGCTTCCAGGCGTGCCTGCACCGCCAGCGCGGTCAGGTACTGGCTGTCGGTCATGTCGACCGCCGACTGGGCCACGACCGGATTCATGCGCACCAGCACCTGGCCGGCCGCCACCACGTCGCCGTCGCGCACCAGAATCTGCGCGATGGTGCCGCCCGCCTGGTGCTGCACCGCCTGGCGGTTCGATTCCTTGGCCACGGTGCCGCCCATCGGCACGCCCTTGTCGAGCGGCGCCAGCAGCGCCCACAGCAAAAATCCGCCAACGCCCAGCAGGACGATCAGCCAGCCCATGCGCGCATAGGCACGGGCGTCGGTATTCACCTGGACTTCGTTCGATGTCGCGTTCATTGCTTCGCTTCTCCAGTGGCGGCGGCCATCGGGGCACGCGTCGCCTGGGTTTTGCCGGCAGCCCTGGCGGCTTCCTGCACCGCGGCCAGCACCTGCCCGGTGGGGCCGAAGGCCTGCACCGCGCCGTCGCGCAGCAACAGCAGCTTGGTGGTGACCTGCACCGCGCCCGGGCGGTGGGTGATCATGACGATGGTCTTGCCGCGCTGGCGCAGGTCGGCCACCGCACCCAGGAGCGCCGCCTCGCCGACCTCGTCGAGGTTCGAGTTCGGCTCGTCCAGCACCAGCAGCGCCGGATCGCCGTACATCGCGCGCGCCAGGCCGATGCGCTGCTTCTGGCCGCCCGACAGGCCGGCCCCGGCGTCGCCGAGCTGGGTGTCGTAGCCTTGCGGGAATTGCAGGATCATGTCGTGCACGCCGGCGCGCTTGGCCGCCTGCACCACCTTGGCGGCATCGACCTCGCCGAAGCGCGCGATGTTGTCGCTGATGCTGCCGGCGAACAGTTCGATGTCCTGCGGCAGGTAGCCCAGGTGCGGTCCCAGCTCGGTCTTGTTCCATTGATGGACGTCGGCGCCGTCCAGGCGCACCTTGCCGATCATCGCCGGCCACACGCCGACCAGCAGCCGCGCCAGCGTCGACTTGCCGCAGCCGCTAGCCCCCAGCACGCCCAGCACGTCGCCGGGGACCAGGGCCAGCGACACGTTCTTCAGCACCGGGTTCTTGAGGCCGGGCGGCGCGGCGGTGACGTTGTCCAGCACCAGCGTGCCCTGCGGCGCCGGCAGGGCCATGCCGGCCGCGCGCGCCGGATTCGCGTCGAGCAGCGCCGCCAGGCGCGTCCAGGCGCTGCGCGCGCCGCTGACGCTCTTCCACACCGCGATCACCTGCTGCACCGGCTGCAGGGTGCGGCCGAGCAGGATCGAAGCCGCGATCATCATGCCCGGGGTGATCCTGTTTTCCAGGACCAGCAGCGCACCCAGGCCCAGCACCAGCGACCCCATCGCCACCTGCACGAACTTGGTAAGGGCGCCGATCAGGCCGGCCTTCTGGCTGGCATCGGCCTGCAGGCCGAGGAAGGTGCCGTGCAGGCGGAACCAGCGCTGGAACAGGTGCGGCAGCATGCCCATCGCTTCGATCACTTCGGCGTTGCGCAGGTTGTTCGTGGCCAGCGTGCCCGCCTGGATCGCCATCGCGTTGGCCTGGGTCAGCGGCGCCCGGGTGACGCGTTCGTTGACGACGGCCAGCACCACCAGCACCACGGTGCCGGCCAGCGCGAACGCGCCCAGCACCGGCTCGAAGATGAAGATGACGACCAGGTAGATCGGGAACCAGGGCGCGTCGAACAAGGCGAACAGCGCATTCCCGGTGAGGAACTGGCGGATGCTGGTCAGGTCCGCCAGCGCCTGGCCCGCGTTGCCGCCGGCCTGCTTCAGGTTCTGCTCGAAGGCCGCGGTATAGACGCGCTGGCCGAGGCGCAGGTCGAACTGGGCGCCGATGCGCACCAGCACATAGGAGCGGATCAGTTCCAGGCCGCCCATGAACAGGTAGGCACCGACGATCAGGAGCGTCAGCATCAGCAGCGTGACTTCGTTGCGGCTGGCCAGCACCCGGTCGTACACCTGCAGCATGTACAGCGAAGGCGCCAGCAGCAGCAGGTTGATGATCGCGCTGAACGCGCCGACCGTGAAGAACGTGCTCTTGAAGGACCGAAGCACCCGTTCGATCTCGCTCTTCTTTTCCAGCGATGTATTCATATGAGGGGGAGTGGCGGGCCGGACAGGCGGCCTCGATGACGATCGTGATTCTGAGAAACTTATCCGCGCCAATTATGGACCAAAAGTGTCGCACCATGTGCCTGGTGTCACATTCAAACGGGGTGTTCAGTAGTGCGGTAGTCACATTGTTGCCATACCTTCAGCCTGCCGCATGGCCAAGGCTGGCGCAACGCAAACCGTCGTCATGATCGGCGTGACTATCGCCTGTGCATACCGTAGAGTGGATTTTTCCCTAGCCGGCCCTGCGCGCCATGAACAACGACCTCAGCCGTGCCTTCCCGGCCGCCACGCTGCGCGGCCTGTGGACCTATCGCGATTTCGTGCTCGGCAGCGTGCGGCGCGAATTCGCATCGAAGACCAGCAACGCCGTGCTGGGCGCCTCGTGGTCGCTGCTGTCGCCGCTGGCCATGATCGTGGTGTACACCGTGATCTTTGCGCAGGTCATGCACGCGCGCCTGCCCGGCGTCGACGCCGCCGCCGCTGAAAATGCGCCCTACGCCTACGGCATCTGGCTGTGCGCCGGCATCCTCGGCTGGCACCTGTTCGCCGCCATCGTCGCGCGCGCCCAGGGCATGTTCATCGAACAGGCCGGCCTGATCAAGAAGATCAGCTTCCCGCGCATCTGCCTGCCGGCTATCGTGGTGCTGAGCGCCCTGCTCGACTTCGGCATCATGTTCGGCCTGTTCACGCTGTTCCTGCTGGGCTCCGGCAACTTTCCCGGCTGGGTCTTCGCCGCGCTGGCGCCGGTGCTGCTGCTGCAGACGCTGCTGGCGATCGGCCTAGGCACCGTCGCCGGGGTCCTCAACGTGTTCTTCCGCGACGTCGGCCCCTTCGTCTCCATCGTCATGCAGTTCTGGTTCTGGCTGACCCCGATCGTGTATCCGGCGGCGATCCTGCCCGACGGCGTACGTGCGCTGCTGCTCGACTGGAACCCGATGGCGCGCCTGGTGGGCGCCTGGCAGGCCGTGCTGGTGGCGCACATGGCGCCCGACTGGGCCGGGCTGGCGCCGGTGGCGCTGCTGGCCGTGCTGCTGTGCACCCTGGCGCTGCGCCTGTTTCGCCGCCGCGCCGGCGAGATGGCGGACGAATTGTGATGGGGGCGCTCACTGTCTCGGGCCTGGGCAAGGCCTTCCGCCAGTATCCGGCGCGCTGGTCGCGCCTGCTCGAGTGGCTGCTGCCGGGCGCAGCGCCGCGCCATGCGCTGAAGTGGGTGCTGCAGGACGTCAGCTTCACGGTGGCGCCGGGCGAAGCGGTCGGCCTGGTCGGCATCAACGGCGCCGGCAAGAGCACGCTGCTCAAGCTGATCGCCGGCATCACGCAGGCCAGCGCCGGCAGCGTGCAACTGCGGGGGCGCCTCGCCGCGCTGCTGGAACTGGGCATGGGCTTCCATCCCGACTTTACGGGCCGCCAGAACGCCGTCATGGCCGGCCAGCTGCTCGGCATGGGCGCCGCCGAGGTCGTACGCCTGATGCCGCAGATCGAAGCCTTCGCCGAAATCGGCGACTACATCGACCAGCCGCTGCGCGTGTACTCGAGCGGCATGCAGGTGCGCCTAGCGTTCGCGGTGGCCACCGTGCGCCGGCCCGACATCCTGGTGGTCGACGAGGCGCTGTCGGTGGGCGATGCCTACTTCCAGCATAAAAGCGTCGAGCGCATCAGCCAGTTCCGGCGCCAGGGCACGACGCTGCTGCTGGTCTCGCACGACAAGCAGGCGATCCAGTCGCTGTGCGACCGCGCGCTGCTGCTCGACGGCGGGCGCCTGGTGCGCATGGGCGCGCCCGAGGAGATCATGGATTACTACAACGCCCTGATCGCCGAACGAAAAAATCATCAAATGCGTGCCACCGTGCGCGTGATCGACACCCCTGCCGGCAAGCTGCAGACGATCTCCGGCACCGGCGAAGCCACGGTCGCCGACATCGCCCTGCTGGACGAGCACGGCGCACGCGTGGAAGTGGTCGACGTCGGCGCGCCGGTCACGCTGCGGGTCAGGGTGCGCGCGCATGCGACCATCCCGCGCATGGTGCTCGGCTACATGATCAAGAACCGCCTCGGCCAGCCGATGTACGGCACCAATACCCACCTGAAGGAACTGCCGCTGGCCGACGTCGCCGCCGGCGAGGACGTGGTGTACCGCTTCGCCTTCCCGATGAACCTGGGGCCGGGCAGCTATTCGGTGGCCACCGCCATCGTCAGCACCGAGACCCACCTCGTCAACAACTACGAATGGCGCGACCTGGCGCTGCTGTTCACGGTGGTGAACATGCGCCGCCCGTATTTCGAAGGATCGGCCTGGCTCGATCCCGCCATCGCCATCGAACGCACATGAGTTTCCTCTCCTATGCCCAGAACAACGAAGACGTGCTGCTGTGGCGCGCCCTCGGCGACGTCGACCCGGCGAGCGGCTTCTACATCGACGTCGGCGCCAGCGACCCGGTCGAGCATTCGGTCACCAAGGCCTTCTACGACGCCGGCTGGCGCGGCATCAACATCGAGCCGCTGCCGGCGCACGCCGCCGCCTTCGCCGCGCAGCGCCCACGCGATCTCAACCTCGCGATCGCCGCCGGCAGCATCGAAGGCAGCCTGACCCTGTACGACGTGCCGGCGGTACGCGGCTGGGCCTCTCCGGCACCCGCGGTGGCCGCCATGCACCGCGCCGCCGGCCATGCCGTGGCCGAGCTGACGGTGCCGGTGCGTCCGCTGGCGGCGGTCTGCGCCGAGCATGTGCGCGGTCCGATCCACTTCCTCAAGATCGATGTCGAAGGCTTCGAGGGCGAGGTCCTGCGCGGTATGGATTTCGCACGCTGGCGCCCGTGGGTGCTGGTGATCGAGGCGACCCTGCCCAACAGCCGCGCCACCTGCCACGAGGGCTGGGAACACCTGGTCACCGGCCACGGCTACCGCTTCGCCTGGTTCGACGGCCTGAACCGCTACTACGTGGCGCCGGAACACGCGGCGCTGCTGCGCCATTTCGGCGTCCAGCCGAACGTGTTCGACGACTACATCTCCCACCACCTCGAGCGCGCCTGGGATGCCACCCGCCGCAGCCAACAG
This sequence comes from Burkholderiaceae bacterium, assembly GCA_022701635.1. GTDB lineage: Bacteria > Pseudomonadota > Gammaproteobacteria > Burkholderiales > Burkholderiaceae_D > Telluria > Telluria phyllosphaerae. The sequence continues at coordinate 5,404 of JAKOOD010000529.1, forward strand.
GCGCTGCAGGCCAGCGACGCCAGGCTGGACGAGGCGCTGCGCCGGGCCGATGCGCTCGCGCATGAACAGCATGGTGCGCAAGCCGAGGCCGGCGCCGCCAGGGCCGCGGCCCAGGCCGATGCCCTGCAGCTGCGCACGGCGCTCGACGCGCTACGGACGGCAAACGCTCAGGCCCAGGCAGCCACCATCGCGGCGCAGGCGGCCACGATCGGGGCGCAGGCCGAAGCCCTGCGGGCGCGCACCGACGCCACCCATGCATGGACCAGGACCACGCAAGCGCTGGCCGAAGCCGCCGCGGCGCGCATGGAAACCGTGCAGGCGCGCGATGCCGCCGCCGGCGCACGCGCCGAGACTGCGCTGGCACGCCACGACAGCGCCACGGCCCAGGCCGAGGCCGCGCAGGCACGTACCCAGGCCGCCGCCGAGCGCGACCAGGCCGGCCGCGTCCGGGCCGAGCTGGTCCGTGCCCATGCCGCCGGCGTCCGCGCCCATGCCGGGATCGCCGCAGCGCAGGCCGAGATCGCCCGGCTGCACGGCGAATACGAACAGGCCGTGGCCAATGGCCGCCAAGTGGCGGCGTGGGCGCACGACCTCGAACAGCGTCTGCTGGCGACCCTGGCCAGTCCCTCGTGGAAGCTGACCCAGCCACTGCGCACGCTCGGCGCCTTTGTCCGGCGCCTGCACGGTGCCGGCCTGGCGCGCCGCACGCTGCAGCGGGTAGTGGCGCAGGCGAGCACCAGCGAGCGGATGCGGCGCACCCTGATCCCGGTGCTGCTGCGTTATCCGGCACTCAACCGGCGCGTCGCCAGCCTGCTGCGGCGCGTCCGGCAGGCGCCGCCCGTGTCCACCGCCGCCGCGGCCGCACTGGCGGTGCCGGAAGACCTGCGCCACCTGCCGGCCGCGGCCCGCAGCGTCCTGGCCGACCTGCGCCGTGCGCGCGGCCGGCAGCATCAGCAACAGCGACAGCGACAACAGGAAAACAAGCCATGCGCATCGTGATCGACCTGCTGGACGGTCCGGATGCCATCGGCGCCGCCGCGCTGGCCCAGTTGCAGGCACTGGTACGCAGCGCCGCCGCCCACGACATCCGCCTGGCGCTGCCGGACGACCCGGCCGCCTGCGAGGCGCTGGAGCGCGTCTTTGCCGGCCTGCTGCCGCGCACGCGCCTGCGTCCGTTCGCGCTGCCCGGCGATGCCCGCCCGCCGCCGCTGCCGCCTTTGCTGCCTTTGCTACCGCCTTTGCTAAGAACGCTGCTGCGGCGCCACGCGCTGGCCGGCCTGGCGCCGGACGTCGTGCTGGTGCCGCGCATGCCCCAGCCAGCGGAAGATACCCTGCCCACGGTCGTCCTCGACCCCGGCGCCGATACCGCCACCCTGCTGACCCGCCTTGCCGCCACCGCCGCCGAACGCGTGGCGCCGTCCACCCCAGGCATCCGGCCGCGCCTGGCCTATGTCTCGCCGCTGCCGCCGGAACGCTCGGGCATCGCCGACTACAGCGCCGCGCTGGCCCCGGAACTGGCGCGCTACTACGATGTCGAGCTGGTGGTCGACCAGGATGCTGCGCGGGACGACGACGACACGCGTGCGCGCGATGCCCGCCTGGACGCCCTGCCGCGGCGCCCGGTCGACTGGCTCAGGCAACACGCACACGACTACGACCGCGTGCTCTACCACTTCGGCAACGCGCCGATGCACAGGCACATGTTCGACCTGATCCGCGACGTGCCCGGCGTGGTGGTGCTGCACGACTTCTATTTCGGCAACGTGATCGATCACCTCGACCACCAGGGCTACCTGGCCCACGGCTTCGTGCGCGCCCTGTACGAATCGCACGGCTATACCGGCCTGCTCGGCCTGCGCCGCGAGGGACGCACGCCGGCCGTGTGGGCCTGGCCGGTCAACCGCGGCATCCTCGACCACGCGGCCGGCATCATCGTCCATGGCGCGTATCCGCAAACCCTGGCGCGCCAGTGGTACGGCGCGGACGCCGCCGAGGGCTGGCGCACCATCCCGCTGCTGCGCGCCAGGCCGGCATCGCGCGACGCCAATGCAGATGCAGATGCAAATGCCGGCGCCCGCAGCGAGGCGCGCGCACGGCTCGGCCTCGGTCCCGGCGACTTCGTCGTGTGCAGCTTCGGCATGCTCGGCCCGACCAAGCTGAACAAGGAGCTGGCGGCGGCCTTCCTGGCGTCGCCGCTGGCGCCGCGCTGCACCCTGGTGTTCGTCGGCGAGAACGATCCCGGGCAGTACGGCGCCGAACTCGCGACGGCGATCCGCGCGGCCGGCGCCGCCGGCCGGATCCGCATCACCGGCTTCGCCGCTGCCGCCACCTATGCCGACTGGCTGGCCGCCTGCGACGTCGCCGTGCAGCTGCGCCGCGCCTCGCGCGGCGAGACCTCGGCGGCCGTGCTCGACTGCCTGCTGTACGGCGTGCCGACCATCGTCAACGCGCACGGCGCCGCCGCCGCGCTGGCCGACGACCTGGTGCTCAAGCTGCCCGACCTGTCGGACTCGGCCGCCCTCACCGGCGCGGTGGCGGCAGCCCTGGGCCGCCTGCACGCGGATGCCGCGCTGCGGGCCCGGCTGTCGCGCCGCGCCGCCGCCCACATCCAGGCCGAGCATGCGCCGCACCATGCCGGGCGCCAGTGCGCCGAGGCGATCGAGCATTTCGCGCGCCATGGCGAACCCGCCGCCTACCGCGCACTGGTGGAGTGCGCGGCCGCACTGTGTCCGGAGGACGTGTTGCCGGCGCTGGCCGCGGCCATCGCCTTCAATCGCCCGCGCCCAGGGCCGCGCCAGTTGCTGGTCGACGTCTCGGCGCTGTTGCTGGACGACCTCAAGACCGGCATCCAGCGCGTGGTGCGCAGCCTCCTGCTGGCCCTGGTCGCCGAGCCACCGCCGGGCTACCGGGTCGAGCCGGTATTCACCCCTGGCGCCAACCGCGGCTATCGCTACGCCCGCCAGTTCGGCCTGGCGCTGGCCGGTGCGGCCGGCCCGGGCGCCGGCGGCGGCCTGGCGCTGGAAGACGCGCCGCTCGACCTGCACCCCGGCGACATCTTCTTCGGCCTCGACCTCTACCTGAGCGGCACCGCGCAGAACGAACAAGCCCTGCGGGCGATGCGGGCACGCGGCGTGGCCCTCTACTTCTGCATGTACGACGTGCTGCCGATGCTGCGCCCGGACGCTTTCCCCTTCGGCACCGAGCAGCACTTCGGCGCGTTCCTGCGCACGGTGCACCGGGTGGCCGACGGCGTGCTGTGCATCTCGCGCGCGGTGGCCGACGAGCTGGCCGGCTGGATCGAGGCCGAGGGCCTGGCGCCGCAGCGCGCCGGGCGGCCGCTGCAGCTGGGCTGGTTCCACCTCGGCGCCGACATCGATGGCGGCGCGCCTTCCCGCGGCCCGCCACCCGCCAGCCCGGCCGCAGCGGCCGCGCTGGCGGCACTGGCGGCGCGCCCGACCTTCCTGATGGTCGGCACGGTCGAGCCACGCAAGGGCCACGCCCAGGCGCTGGCCGCGTTCGAGCGGCTGTGGGCCCAGGGCGTCGACGTCAACCTGGTCGTGGTCGGCAAGGAAGGCTGGATGGTCGACGCGCTGATGCAGCGCCTGCGCGGCCATGCCGAACGCGACCAGCGCCTGTTCTGGCTGGGCGGCGTCACCGACGACGTGCTGCTGGCCCTGTATGCCGGCGCATCCGCCCTGCTGGCGGCGTCCGAAGGCGAAGGCTTCGGCCTGCCGCTGATCGAGGCGGCGCGCCACGGCATCCCGATCGTGGCGCGCGGTTTGCCGGTGTTCCGCGAGGTGGCCGGCGACCATGCCCATTATTTCGAGAGCCGCGACGCCGCCGACCTGGCGCGCGCGCTGGCGGACTGGCTGGCCCTGTGGCATGCCGGCGCGGCGCCGTCGTCGGCCGGCATGCCCTGCCTGGGCTGGGACGCCAGCGCGCGCCAGGCGATGGATGCCATCGTCGGCGGCAACTGGTATCGAACCATCTGAGCAACGCCGCTGCTTGGGTGCGCTCGCTAACAGTCCGGCCCTCGTCCCGCCACTACAATTGTTAATAATTGACCTACGGGGAATCGCGATGGTAATGGGCAGCAACAAGGAGGAAGGACTCGACAAACCCCTGGACGAGAAAGGCGGCGGCCAGAGCGCGGGCGTGCCGGCCTCCGGCGAAGTCGAAGGCAATGCCTACAGCCCGCTCGGCGCCCCCGGCATGAAGCACTGGCAAGCCAGCTTCATCAGCCGCGAAGGCTTGCAGGACCGCAGCAACGTGTTTTTTGCGGCGGTCGAGATGACGCGCATGCCGATGGTCGTCACCGATCCGCGCCAGCCCGACAACCCGATCGTGTTCGTGAACGGCGCCTTTCTCGACCTCACCCAGTACAAGGAAGAGCAGGTATTGGGCCGCAATTGCCGCATGCTGCAGGGGCCGGACACCGACCGCCGCACCGTGGACGAGATTCGCAATGCGATCGGCGAACAGCGTCCGGTCTCGGTCGACATCCTGAACTACAAGGCCGACGGCACGACCTTCTGGAACGCGTTGTTCATGGGTCCGGTGTTCGATACGGAAGGCCAGCTGCTGTACTTCTTCGCGTCGCAGATGGACATCTCCGAGCGCCGCAGCTCGCAGGACGCCTATCTGCAGGCGCAGAAGATGGAAGCGATCGGCCAGCTGACAGCCGGCATGGCGCACGACTTCAACAACCTTTTGCAGGTAATCAACGGTAACCTGGAAGTCGCGGTGGTCAGCCTCGACGACCCGGGCGCGGCGCGCGAGGCCCTGGTACGCGCCCAGCGCGCCGCCATGCGCGCCGGCAAGCTCACCCAGCAGCTGCTGACCTTCGCCCGCAAGCAGCGGCTGGAGCCGAAACGCCTGAATATCAATTCATTGGTGGTCGAGTTTTCCGAAATGCTGGTGCGCACGCTGGGCGACCGGGTCGAGCTGCGTCTCGACCTGCGGCCCGGACTGCCGGCCTGCCTGCTGGATCCGACCCACCTCGAGATGGCGCTGCTGAACGTGCTGATCAATGCGCGCGACGCCATGCCCGAGGGCGGCGATGTCAGCGTCGGTACCGCGATCGTGCGCGAGGAAGACCGTATCCACAAGCACAGGTTGCCACCCGGCACCTACATCACCCTGTGCGTGATCGACAAGGGTAGCGGCATGCCGCCGGAAGTGCTGCGGCGCGCCACCGAACCCTTCTTCACCACCAAGGGTCCCGGCACCGGACTCGGCCTGGCGATGGTGCACGGCTTCGTGCAGCAGTCGCGCGGCAAGCTGGAAATCGAAAGCGAACCCGGCAATGGCACGACGGTCAAGATGATCTTCCAGGTGGCCGACAGCGCGGCCGACGCCGGGCGCGCAGTGCGCCAGCGCGACGCGTCGGGGCCGGCGGCGAGCACCGACATGGCCGCCGACAAGCCGAGCGTGCTGGTGGTCGAAGACAACGAAGACGTGCGCGAACTGGCCGTCAGCGTGCTGGGCCTGGCCGGGTACGCGGTGCTGTCGGCCGCCAGCGGCGAGCAGGCGCTGCAACTGATCGAAGGCGGCGCCGAGATCAGCCTGCTGTTCACCGATGTCATCATGCCCGGCGGGATGAACGGCCTGGAACTGATCGAGAAGGCGCGCAAGCTGCACCCGGGCCTGCCGGTGCTGGTCACCACCGGCTACATGGACGACCTGCCGGAGCGCGGCCGTTCGACCGACCTCAAGATCCTGGCCAAGCCCTATCGCCACGAGACGCTGCTGGAACAGGTGCAGGCGGCGCTGAAGTAAACGAACAAGGGGCGCCACGGCGCCCCTTTTTGTAGCGCCACGGCGCCCCTTGTTGTAGCGCCGCGGCGCCCCTTCACATCGTTTGCCGGCTTACTGCTTCGGCAAGCCGCCCAGCAATGCCGCCAGCTTCTGCTTCGGCTTGGCCTGGCTCGACGCCTGGGCCGGTGCCGGCTCCTGGCGCGGCGCCGCCGACGGCTCGTACGGCTTCAGGAACCACGGATCGATTTTCTCGCGGCGCGGCACGAACCCGCGCGAGCGCTCGCCACCGCGTTCACCACGGTCGCCGCCGCGGTCGTAGCTGCGCGGCGCATCGGCACGCGCCGTATCGGCGCGCGGCGCATCGCCGTCGCGGCGCGGGCCGCGCGCACGGTCGCCATAGCGCTCGTTGTCGCGTTCGCCACGTGGGCCGCGCGACGGCGCCACGTAGCCGGTCAGCTCGCCGCGGGTGATGGTCTGCTTGATCAGCTTCTCGATATCGGCCAGCAGGCGCTCGTCCTTGTCCGAGTAGACCGACAGCGCATCGCCGGTGGCGCCGGCGCGGCCGGTGCGGCCGATGCGGTGCACGTAATCCTCGGCGTTGTACGGCAGGTCGTAGTTGATCACGCACGGCAGGTCGGTGATGTCGAGGCCGCGCGCGGCGACGTCGGTCGCCACCAGCACGTCGATCTCGCCGTTTTTGAAGGCGTCGAGCGCCGCGATGCGTTCCTGCTGGGTCTTGTCGCCGTGGATCGCCGACGCCTTGATGCCGGCCTGCTCCAGCGTGCGCGACAGGCGCGAGGCGCCGATCTTGGTGTTCGAGAACACCAGCACCTGCTTCAGGCCGCGCGAGCGGATCAGGTGCTGCACCACATCGGCCTTCTGCGCTTCGTCGACCTTGTACAGGATCTGGGTGATCGCCGTGTTGGTGGCGTTGCTGCGCGCGACTTCGATGGTCAGCGGGTCGGTCAGGAAGCTCGAGGCCAGCTTCTTGATCTCGGGCGAGAAGGTGGCCGAGAACATCAGGTTCTGGCGCTTCTTGGGCAGCAGGTTGATGATGCGCTGCAGGTCGGGCAGGAAGCCCATGTCGAGCATGCGGTCGGCTTCGTCCATGACCAGCATCTCCACCTGGCCGAGGCTGATGTTCTTCTGCTCGACGTGGTCGAGCAGGCGGCCCGGCGTGGCGATCACGATCTCGACGCCGCGGCGCAGGATCTCGGTCTGCGGCTTCATGTCCATGCCGCCGAAGACGACGGTGGAGCGCAGCGGCGTGTGCTGGGCGTAGGCCTTGACGTTGTCGGCGACCTGGATCGCCAGTTCGCGGGTCGGGGTCAGGACCAGCGCCCGCACCGCATGGCGCGCCGGCGACATGCTGGTGTTCGCATGCGGCAGCAGGTTCTGGATGATGGGCAGCGAGAAGCTGGCGGTCTTGCCGGTGCCGGTCTGGGCGGCGCCCATGACGTCACGGCCCTGCAGCACGATAGGGATGGCCTTGGCCTGGATCGGGGTCGGATGCACGTAGCCCTGGTCCGACAGCGCGCGCTGGATCTCGGGCGCCAGGCCGAAATCGGCGAAGCGCACAGTCGGTGCGTCGGCGGCGTCAATGGTGGTCGGTGTTTCAGACATGTGTTCTTTCGGGCATTAAATCGTTGCGTCTATGGTCTGACTGCACGGCAGCGCCGCAGCCCTGGCATGGCCAACGCGGGAAAACCGGGGTGACGGGACGCGCGCTCGCGGCGGATCGCGGTGGCGGCTTGGGACGTAGACGCGGACAAAGGGAGTCTAAACCGCGCTCAAGGTTACCCGAAATTGCAACCCCTGTATATGGAATCCTTTGTTTTCGCACGCGGCCTGCCCGATATTGACGCACAAGTTCGCTTTACATCGTTTTACCCGGCTTTACAAATGGCAATCTTCATTCCTTCTTTTTGCATCCGATAATTGATATAACGAAACATAAGTGAGGAATGTCATGGTTGCCAGCGTCAACAGCAGTACAAGCGGTGTCTCGAACTGGACCGATGCGGTCTTTTCCAAGCTCGACACCAAGAACCAGGGCTATATCGACAAGTCGGACCTGGCCAGCGCCCTCTCGGCCACCGGCGACAGCGACGGCAGCGGCGACGGCGGCGCGGTCGACGACATGTTCAGCGCCATCGACGGCGACAGCGACGGCAAGGTCACCAAAAGCGAGCTGAGCGAAGCGGTGAGCAAGCTCTCCGACCAGCTCAACGCCCAGTTCGACGCTTCGCGCGTGCAGGGCGGCATGCCGCCGGGCGGGGCGCCGTCGGAGGGCGCGGCATTGTCATCGGACGAGGGCAGCGTGAGCGCGGCCGGTGCGGCCGGTGGCATGGCGCAGGCGGGCGGCATGCAGGGTGCCGGCGGTCCGCGCGGCGGCGGCGGCGCGGGCGGCGCCGGCGCTGCGGAAAGCACCGACAGTACGGACAGCACCACCAGCACCGACTACGTCGCGGCCGCCGACACCGACGGCGACGGCACCGTCAGCGACGCCGAGCAGGCGGCTTACGACAAAAAAGTCGCGAGCGGCGAAATCGACAAGAACGGCAACAGCACCGAAAGCGGCTCGGCGTCCGGGACCGGACCGGCACCCGAGAAAGATCCGGCGCGCGAACTGGCGCAGGCGCTGCACATGCTCAAGGCGTATGCCGACAACAGCGGCAACGCCGACACCTCGGCCGCATCGACCGCCGGCGTCAGTGTCGACGCCTGAGGCGGCCTAAGCCCGGCATCACTTCCCGGCCGGCCAGCCGCGGTCGCGCGCCGCGCGCTCGGCCGGCGCATCCAGCGTGCCGCCCGCAATGCGCTGGTCGATCGCATCCAGCACCGCCGCCGGCAGCGCGCTGCCGGCCTGGCGGTAGGACCCGGCCTGCGCCTGCTCGGCTTGCGCCATGACCGGGATGCGCCATTCGCCACCCTGGCGGCAGGCGACGCCGCCGGTCGTGCCCAGCATGAAGCTGCGGCAGTAGGCGCCCTCGCGGTCGCGGAAACTGACGCCCAGGCGCACCGCGTCCGCCTGCGCCGGCTCGGCGGCCAGGCGGTGCGACAGGGCATCGGCCAGCTCACCCTGCGCCACCATGGCGTCGCCGCGGCGCGCGAACGGCGCCTGCCCGGCATTGTCGAACGCCTGCCAGCCCAGCGCCCCGGCCAGCACGCCGACCGCCAGCGATGCCGCCAGCGCACCCCAGCGCGGCCGGACCGGCGCCGGGCGTGCGGCCTGCGCCTGCCGCGCCGCGCGCCGGGCTTCCAGGCTGTGCACCGTGGCGGCAGCGGCGTCGGCCACCGGCGCAGATACCGGCCTGGAAGCAGGCTCGGTCGCTGTCGCCGGCGCCGCCTCCGGCTGCAGGCGCGCGGGCACCGGCTCGTCGAGCACCCCCGCAAAAGCGCCGAACACGTCGGCACGCAGCGCGCGGTGGCGCCGTACCGCCTCTTCCACACGGGGATCGGCCCGCATGGCTTCTTCCACCCGGGCCGCCAGCGCGGGTTCCAGTTCGCCGTCGGCGTACGCCATCAGGGTCTCGTCGGAAAAGCTCATTCCTTGTTCCTCGTTCGGTCGGACAATAATGCCTGCAGCGCCTCGCGCGCCCGCGCCAGCCGGCTGGTCAGCGTGCCCATCGGGATGTCCAGCACCTCGGCCGCTTCCTTGTACGGCATGCCGTCGACCAGCACCAGGCCGATCACCATGCGGTGCTCCTCGGACAAGCGGCGCAACGCCTGTTCGATCGCCATGCGCTGCTGCTGCGCCTCGGCGCGGTCGTCGCCGACATGCTCCCCCTCTTCTTCCGGCGCGAACCGCTGGTCGCGCCGGGCGCGTGCGCGCACCTCGTCGATCCAGGCATTCTTCACGATCCGGAACATCCAGCTGTCCAGGCGCGTGCCCGGCTCCCACTGGGCGCCGCGGGTCAGGGCACGCTCGACCGCGATCTGCACCACGTCGTCGGCATCCTCGCGGTGGAAAGTGATCGAACGCGCGAAACGGCGCAGGCGCGGCAGCAGGGCAGCGATGTCGTTTTCCAGCGAATTACTCATGGTCACGATGGGAGAACGTGCGGAACAGGGATTTTATTCCACGCCCCGTTCGTTATAGTTGTATTAGTTGATTCAGAGCATATTATCCCACCATGCACCGTCTTGCCCTCCTGTGCGCCCTGCTTGCCTGCGGCCACGCATCCGCCCAGTTGCACCTTCCCGGCCCGAACCTGCCCTTGAGCCTGCCGTCCGGCCTGTCCCAGGGCCTGGGCCAGGCCGGCTCGCTGATCCGGCCGGCCGAGCGCCTGGTCGACCGGCGCGAACTACCCGACCTGCGCAGCCTGCGCTTCGAGCAGGGCGCACGCCTGCTGCGCCTGTATCCCGACCGCATCGAAGCCGATCCGCGCGGCGAACCGGTGCTGCGCGGCGAAATCCTGGCCTGGAACCCCTCCCCGGCCGCCCTGCAGGCAGCGCTGGCGGCCGGCATGACGGTGCTGCGCGAAGACCGGCTGGAAGAACTGGACCAGGTGGTGGTCGTGCTGGCCGTGCCCGCCGGCGGCGCCACCGCCGCCACGCTGGAACGCCTGCGCATCCTCGATCCGGGCGGCCACTACGATTTCAACCATCTATATGTGGGCAGCGGCGGCGCCCTGCCCGCCACTGTGTCGGCGGCAGCGGCGGCAGCGGAGGCGGCGGACCCGCCGTCATCCGCGCCCGGCATCGCGCCCGGCATCGCGCCCAGGATGGGACTGGTCGACAGCGGCGTACAAGCGGACCACCGTGCGCTGCGCGGCGCCAGCGTCCGGTCGTGGGGCTGCGACGGCGCCGCCCATCCGGCCGCGCACGGCACCGCGGTGGCGGCACTGATGGTCGGGCGCGACGGGCGCTTTCGCGGCGCCGTGCCCGGCGGCGCCCTGTATGCCGCCGACATCTACTGCGACAGTCCGACCGGCGGCTCGGCCGAACGCATCGTCCAGGCGCTGGCCTGGCTGGCGCGCCAGCAGGTCGGCGTCATCAACCTGAGCCTGGTGGGTCCGTCCAACGGCGTGCTCGAACGGACGGTCGCGGCCA
>JAKOOD010000544.1 GCA_022701635.1 Burkholderiaceae bacterium
CGGCATCGCGCTCAGCCTGCATCCGCTGCGTCCGGCCAGCGACAGTGCGCTTGACCACGCGGCGCTGGCGCGCCACGACGGCCTGCGCTACCGCTGGTTCCTCGATCCGTTGTATGGCCGCGGCTACCCGGAAGACACGCTGCGCCTGGTCGGCGCCGCCGCCCCGGTGGTCCAGGCGGGCGACATGGAAGCGATCGCCGCGCCCACCGATTTCCTCGGCGTGAATTACTACTTCCCGGAGACCGTGGCGGATGCGCCCGGCCACGGGCCGCTCGGCGTGCGCGTGCTGGAAGCGCGCGGCGAGACCACGGCGATGGGCTGGCCGGTGGCGCCGCAGGGCCTGGCCGAACTGCTGCAGCGCGTGCACCGCGACTATCGTCCGGGGCCGCTGTACGTGACCGAGAACGGCGCCTGCTACGACGACACGGTGACGGCGGACGGGGCGGTGCGCGACCTCGGGCGCAAGCGCTACCTGATGCGCCACCTTGCGGCGCTGCACGGCGCGATCGCGCAAGGCGTGCCGGTCCACGGCTATTTTGCCTGGAGCCTGCTCGACAACTTCGAGTGGGCGGAAGGCTACCTGCGCCGCTTCGGACTGGTCCACGTCGACTATGCCACCCAGCAGCGGCGGCTGAAGGACAGCGCGCTGTGGTACCGCGCTTTTCTGCGCGAACCCGGCTGACACCGCGACGGATGAGTTGACAGGGGCGGCGTTTGCATTCACTATCCGGGTACACATTGGAATCGTTTCCAAAGCTGTCCGGAAGCGCTGCCGCATACGATAGGAGACCCTGCATGCTTGATCCGTTCCGCCGGCGCGCGCTGGCATTGGCCGTAGCGCTGGCCTTGCCCGTCGCGCCATCCATCGCCGCCGACCCGGCGCCGCAAAAAACCTTGACCGAGTGGCCGCGCATCCGCAGTGCGATCGCGCCCGACCCCGCCCTCGAGGCGCGCGTCGCGGCCATCGTCGGCAAGATGACGCTGGCGCAGAAAATCGGCCAGATGACCCAGGCCGAGATCAAGAGCGTGACGCCGGACGAGGTCAGGCAGTACTACCTCGGCTCGGTGCTGAACGGCGGCGGCAGCAAGCCGGGCAACGACAAGTTCGCCGGTCCCGCCGAATGGGTGAAACTGGCCGACAGCTTCTACGACGCCTCGATGGCGACCGACATGGCGGTCAAGGTACCGGTGATCTGGGGCACCGACGCCGTCCACGGTCACAACAACGTGGTTGGCGCCACCATCTTCCCGCACAATATCGGCCTCGGCGCGGCCCACGATCCGGCGCTGGTGGGCGAGGTCGGCGCCGCCACCGGGCGCGCGGTGCGCGCCACCGGAATCGCCTGGGTGTTCGGGCCGACCGTGGCCGTGGTGCGCGACGACCGTTGGGGCCGCACCTACGAAGGCTTTTCCGAAGATCCGCGCCTGGTCCAGGACTATGCCGGCGTCTACGTCAAGGGCTTGCAGGGCGCGTTCACGGACGACGCCAACGTCATCGCCAGCATCAAGCACTTCATCGGCGACGGCGGTACCGAGAACGGCGTCAACACCAGCGTGACCCGCGCCAGCGAGCGCGAGATGATGAACATCCACGCGCCCGGTTACTTCAGCGGCCTGGAAGCGGGCGCGCAGACCGTGATGGTCTCGTTCAACAGCTGGTACGACACGGAGAACAAGCAGGACCACGGCAAGCTGCACGGCGACCGGCGCATGCTCACCGAGATATTGAAGGACCAGATGGGCTTCGACGGCTTCGTCGTCACCGACTGGAACGGCATCGGCGAGGTGGCCGGCTGCCGCAACGACAGCTGCGCGCGCGCGATCAATGCCGGCGTCGACATGGTGATGGTGCCGGACGACTGGAAGGCCTTTATCCGCAACACGGTGCAGGACGTGGAAGCCGGGCGCATCCCGATGGCGCGTATCGACGACGCCGTCACCCGCATCGTGCGCGTCAAGCTGCGCGCCGGCCTGTTCGGCCAGCGCCCGTCGGCCAACCGCTACGCCGGCAAGCCGGAAGCACTGCAGGCGCGCGAGCTGGCGCGCCGCGCGGTGCGCGAATCCCTGGTGCTGCTGAAGAACGAAGGACCGGCACTTCCGTTGGCGTCCGGCCGGCGCCTGCTGGTGGTCGGCAAGTCCGCCGACAGCATGAGGCACCAGGCCGGCGGCTGGACGCTGAGCTGGCAGGGCACCGACAACACGAATGCCGACTTCCCGCATGGCGACACCGTGCTGGCCGGGCTGCGCGAGGCCGCCGGCGCCGCCAACGTCACTTATAGTGCCGACGGCAAGGGCGTCGACCCGTCCAGGTTCGATGCGGTGATCGCGGTGATCGGCGAAGGCCCGTATGCCGAAGGCGACGGCGACATCGTCCCGTCGGGCACGCTGCGCCACAGCAGCCGCTATCCGGAAGACCTCGCCGTGCTGGAGGCGGTCAATCAGCAGATACGGGGAAAACGCACGCCGGTGATCACGGTGCTGATGTCGGGCCGGCCGCTGTGGGTCAACGACCTCCTCAACCTGTCGGACACCTTCATCGCCGCCTGGCTGCCGGGCAGCGAAGGCAAGGGCGTGTCCGACCTGCTGGTGGCGAGCAAGGGCGCGAAGCGCTACGACTTCCGCGGCACGCTGACGTATTCCTGGCCGAAGACCGTGTGCCAGACCCCCCTCAACGTCGGCGATGCCGGCTATGCGCCGCTGTTCGCCTACGGCTACGGCCTGAAGGCTGGCCAGCGCTCGCGGCTGGGCCGGCTGGATGCGGCCTACGCGGCGGGCGGCTGCAGCGCCTCCAGCACCTATCCGCTGCACGGCCAGGCCGACCGCGCCAGCTTCCCGCTGCGCTTGCGCAGCGGCGCCGCCGTGCGTCCCTTCGGCGCCGACCTGACCGCGGCAGTGACTGTGCCGGGCGCCAGCGCCACCGTGGTGCAGATCAAGACCCAGCAGGATGCGCGCCTGGTCACCTGGACCGGACCGGCCAGCTTCGAGGCCCACGGCGCACAACCCCTGGCGCTGCCGGCGCCAGCGGCCACCGACGGCGTGCTGCGCTTCGACACCATGGTGCAGGCGGCGCCGGCCGGCAAGGTGACGATCGCGATGGAGTGCGCCGGCGCGGCCTGCGGCCAGCCGCTCGACGCCACCCGCGTGTTCGCGCGCCTGGCCGGCAAAGGCAAGCAGGTGGTCAAGATCCCGCTGGCCTGCTTCACGGCGAAGGGCGTCGACCTGGCGCGCGTCGACACCCCGTTCA
>JAKOOD010000551.1 GCA_022701635.1 Burkholderiaceae bacterium
TGGCCAGGTCCAGCAAGGCCCACAGGAATTTCAGGCCGGCGCCGCCGTAGTCGCCGAAGTGCAGCGGCTGCGAGACCAGCAGCGCGGTCAGGTACCAGGGCAGCTTGCGGCGGTCGGTGATCTCGGCGGTCTGGGCATCGACCAGTACCGGCTTGTACAGGCGCGAGGTCAGCGCCTGGTCGCCGTGCATGTAGACGCCGTAATGGTGCGGGCTGGCGAAGGGCGTGCCCGGGAAGGCCACGAAGCCGACCTTCATCCCCGGTTCCGCGGCCTCGGCACGCGCGATCGTGGTCTGCATCGACGCCAGCCGCGTCGGTACCGGCTGGCCCTGGTAGGGCTTGGTCATCTCGGCGATCTCGGTGAATTGCCAGACCTTGAGCAGCACGTCGGACAGCGTGTTGATGACGCCCGTGGTCCCGACCACCAGCAGCCACACCAGGGTCACGATGCCGAGCATGTTGTGCATGTCGAGCCATTTCAGGCGCGCGGTGCGGCCGCGGCGCACGGTGCCGAAATCGAGCTTGCGCATGAAGGGCGCGTACAGCACCACGCCGGAGACGATCGCCACGAGAAGCAGCAGTCCCATGAAGCCGAGGAACAGCTTGCCCCACATGTCGGCGAACAGGTCGACGTGCAGGTGGAACATCAGCGACATGAAGCCGCCGCCCTCGATCGGCGGCTCGGCGATGAACTTGGCGGTGCGGGCGTCGATCGCGATCGACTTGAAATGTTCGTCGTTGGGATGGTCGCCCAGGGTCAGGTTCCAGATCGCGGGCTCGTCCAGCTCCTGCGACATGTACATCATGATCTTGTTCGGGTACAGGGCCTTGGCGGCGGCGATCACCCGGTCGAGGTCGGCACGCGGCGTGTTCGCCGGCATGCGCGGTGCCTCGACGTCGTTGCCGAGCAGGTGGCCGATCTCGTGGTGATAAATCAACGGCAAGCCGGTCAGGCACAGCAGCAGCATGAACACGGTGCAGACCAGGCTGCTCCACTTGTGGATCCAGGACCAGCGGCGGACGTTGATGGGAGACATGAGGCGAAAAGCGGACGCGATGGGAAGCGGATGAGACCAGATAATAATAGTTCTCATTTACTTGGGCAAGGCCAGGCGGATATAATGAGAATTATTCTCATCAACAAGAAAAATTGCAATGAAGAAGCTCATTTGCCCGACGGCCGCCCTCTCCCTTACCCCGATCGCATTCGGCGCCTTGCTGCTCATAGCCGGCGCCGCGTCGGCCCAGACCGCCGCACCGGCCGATGCGCAGGGCGCCGATGGCACCCAGGCCAAGGTCGCCACTGTCGTCGTCAGCGCCTCGGCCGACGCCTCGGCGCAAGGCCTGCCGTCCGCCTACGCCGGCGGCCAGGTGGCGCGCGGCGGCCGTATCGGCCTGCTGGGCAACGTCGACATCATGGACACCCCGTTCAACGCCACCAACTACACCGCTGCCCTGATCCAGGACCAGCAGGCGCGCAGCGTGGCGGACGTGGTGCAGAACGACCCGTCGGTGCGCGTGGCGCGCGGCTTCGGCAATTTCCAGGAGCTGTACGTGATCCGCGGCTTCGCCGTGAATGCCGACGACATGGCCTGGAACGGTTTATATGGCTTGCTGCCGCGCCAGTTCGTGGCGTCCGAACTGCTCGAGCGTGTCGAAGTCTTCCGCGGCGCCAACAGCTTCATCAACGGTGCGGCGCCGGGCGGTGGCGGCATCGGCGGCCTGGTCAACCTGGTGCCGAAACGCGCGCCCAACGCCGACCTGAACCGTGTGACGGTGGGCGTCGAGAGCGGCGGCCAGGGCTATGCCGCGATCGACCTGGCACGCCGCTTCGACAATGACCGCGCCGGCATTCGTATCAACGCCGCGCGCCGCGACGGCGACACCGCGGTCGACCGCGAATCGCGCGAGCTGAACGTGTTCTCGGTCGGCCTCGACTACCGCGGCGACAGCTACCGCCTGTCGGCCGACGTCGGCTTCCAGGAACACAAGCTGGACAACCCGCGCCCAAGCGTCACGCCCGGCGCCGGGCTCGCCATCCCGCGCGCGCCGGAAGCCGACAGCAATTTTGCCCAGCCCTGGACCCGCTCCAACGAGCGCGACACCTTCGGCAGCCTGCGCGGCGAAGTCGACCTGGCGCCGAACGTCGTGGCCTGGGCCGCCTTCGGCGCCCGCAACGGCAGCGAATTCAACGCGCTGGCCTCGCCGACCACGGTCGACAATGCCGGCGGCGCCACCATGTACCGCTTCGACAATTACCGCTACGACCAGATCCGCACCGGCGAGATCGGCGTGCGCGGCACCCTCCACACCGGCAGCGTCAAGCACACCATCAGCGCCACCGCCTCGGCGTTCGAACTGAAGTCGCGCAATGCCTACGGCACCAGCGCCTTTACCGGCTGGAACACCAATCTGTACCGCCCGGTCGACGTGCCGGCGCCGGCGCCCACCTTCTTCACCGGCGGCTCCATGGACGCGCCGCTGGTCACCAACAAGACGATCCTGGGCAGCTACGCGGTCGCCGACACCATGGCCTTCCTCGACGAGCGTGTGCTGCTGACGGTCGGCGCGCGCCACCAGCGCATCAAGAGCTACGGCTACGACTACAACAGCGGCGCGCAAAGCTCGGGCTACGACCGCAGCGAAGTCACCCCGGTGGCCGGCATCGTCTACAAGCCGATGAAGAACCTGTCGCTCTACGCCAACTACATCGAGGCGCTGCAGCAGGGCCCAGCACTGCCGGGCTTCGGCGTCGATCCGGAGCAGCTGCGCCGCAATCCGGTGTTCGATCCCTACGTCTCGCGCCAGAAGGAAATCGGCGTCAAGTACGACAGCGGCAAGCTGGGCATGAGCGCCGCGCTGTTCAGCACCGACCAGCCACTGGCCGGCATCAGGAAGACGACGCCGGCGGCCGAGACCGGCGAGTTCGGCATCTTCGGCGAACAGCGCAACCGGGGCCTGGAGCTGTCGGTGTTCGGCATGCCGATGAAAGGCGTGCGCGTGCTGGGCGGCCTGACCCTGCTCGACGCCAAGCAGCGCCGCACCGTCGACGCCGCCAGCCAGGGCAACGATGCGATCGGCGTGCCGGATACGCAGCTGAATCTCGGCGGCGAGTGGGACGTCGCCGCGGTGCCGGGCCTGTCGCTGAACGCGCGCGCCCTGTACACGGCGAAGCAGTATGCGGACGCCGCCAACCGCCAGCAGTTGCCGTCCTGGACCCGCCTCGACATCGGCGCCAATTACCTGACCCGCTTGATGGACCGCGACGTCACGCTGCGCGCGCGCATCGACAACCTCACCGACCGCAATTACTGGGCGTCGGCCGGCGGCTATCCGGGTTCCAGCTATCTGGTGCTGGGCGCGCCGCGCACGGTGAGCGTGTCGGCGACCGTCGACTTCTGATGGCTTCTGCGCTTACTTCTGTGATTTAACGATCTGCAGCGCACTCGCGATCAACCCGCTCATGTCGCCCAGGTCGGCCGGCACGATGATCGAATTGTTGGTCTTGGCCAGCTTGCCGAACGCATCGACGTAATGTTCGGCCACGCGCAGGTTGACGGCGTCCATGCCGCCGGGGCTGCGGATGGCGTCGCCGACCTGGCGCAGTGCCGCCGCGCTGGCGTCGGCCAGCGCCACGATCGCCGAGGCTTCGCCCTGGGCGCGGTTGATGGATGCCTGGCGCTCGCCTTCCGAGCGCGCGATCGCCGCTTCGCGCTCGCCCGAGGCGATGTTGATCTGTTCCTGGCGCCGGCCTTCCGAGGCCGCGATCAGCGCGCGCTTCTCGCGTTCGGCCGTGATCTGGCGCTGCATCGAGTGCAGGATCTCGGCCGGCGGGGTCAGGTCCTTGATCTCGTAGCGCAGCACCTTGACGCCCCAGTTGGCGGCCGATTCGTCGATCGCGTTGACGATGGTGGTGTTGATGTGGTCGCGCTCCTCGAAGGTTTTGTCCAGTTCCATCTTGCCGATCACCGAACGCAGCGTGGTCTGCGCCAGCTGGGTGATCGCCTGGATGTAGTTCGAGGATCCGTAGGATGCGCGCATGGCGTCGGTCACCTGGAAGTACAGGATGCCGTCCACCTGCAGCTGGGTGTTGTCGCGCGTGATGCACACCTGCGGCGGCACGTCGAGCGGGATCTCTTTCAAGCTGTGCTTGTAGGCGATGCGATCGATGAAGGGCACCACGATGTTCAGGCCCGGGGCCAGCGTCGCGTGGTACTTGCCGAGACGCTCGACCACCCAGGCGTGCTGCTGGGGCACCACGTTGATGGTCTTGATGACGAACACGAGCGCGATGATGAAGATGACCAGCGCGACGGTACCGAATGAGAATGCCATGTGCTCCCCTGATGTTATCGTTGTGAATCGGTGTTGCGGGTCAGGCGTCGGCGACCACCAGCCGGCTGCCCAGCACTTCGACGATGCGAAACTCGCCGGCGTGCGGCGTCGCGCCCTGCCCCAGCTCCACATCCCATAATGCGCCGCGGTACATCACGCGCGCACGGCCGTTGTCCCAGGCCGGCACCGTGACGCGCTCGCCGATGTCGAGGTTGACGTTGCGGTCGCGCGTGGCGGCGCGGGCGTCCAGGCGCCCGCGGCCGAAGCGCGAACGGTGCAGCAGTCCGGTGGCGATGACGCCGACCGCACCGGCGGCGATCGCCTGCACCGGCAACCCGGCGCCGACCAGCGCCACCAGGCTGCCGGCCGCCAGGCCGATCGCGATCATGAGCAGATAAAAGGTCCCGGTAAACAGCTCCAGGATCACCAGCACGCCGGCGCTCGCCAGCCAGCCGATCCAGTCAGCCATGGTCTCCTCCTGTTCAGACAGCAAAAACCCCCGACTCCCGGAACGAGCGACGAGGGCTGGTTTGGATATGCAGCAACAAACCCAGTGTATCGCGTCGGCGCGCAGAGTCAACATATGCATGCCAAATACGCAACCCCAGGCACGTGACATGACTATTAACTGACTTGATGTTCAATAAACACCCTGCATAGCTGCAATTTTGATACCATTCGGCAATTCCCCATGATCACCGGGCGCTGCGGCGCCTGCCGTTATGTTCGCCACCCCTTGCCCGAAGATGCGCCCATGCTGAGCGCCGCCAGCCTGTTCCTTGTCATGATGGCCTTGTCGGTCGTGATGCTGCTGGTCCTGTCCTCGCAGACGCACAGCGGCGCCAAGGGTATCCGCGAATGGATCATCGCGAATGCGCTGGCGGTCGCCGCGATGCCGCTGTTCGCCGCGCGCGGCTACATTGCCGATCTGCTGTCGATCGAGCTGGGCAATGCCCTCCTGATCGGCACCTCGGTCATGATGTACGTCGGCTTCCAGCGCCACCTGGGACGCCGGGTGCCGTGGCGCGCGCTGGGCGGTTTTACGGCGGCGACCATGGCCGGGGTGGTCACGCTGCATTACGGGGTCGATTCCACGCCGCTGCGCATCGTCGTGGTGTCGCTGCTGCATGGGGGCATGTGCATGGCGATGTGCGCCAGCGTCCGGCAGTCGCTGCCGGCGGCGGCGCGCCGCTACCCCTACTGGTTCACGATCTGTGGCAGCTTCGCGGTGGGCATCGGCCTGTTCCTGCGCGCCGGCGCCTACGGCGCGCGCGTGGCCGGCCTGCTGCCGCAATTCGACGTACCGACCCTGGACCTGGTGTTCTTCGCCTGCGGCACGCTGTCGATACCGACGCTGACGCTGGGCGCGGTCATGATGGCCAACGCCGAGATCATCGCGCGCGCCACCTACGCCGCCGATCACGATCACCTGACCGGGGCGCCGTCGCGCCGCGCCTTCTTCGCGGTGGCCGAGCGCGAATGCGCCCGGGCATGGCGCACGCCGGCGGCCCTGTCCCTGCTGCTGTTCGACGTCGACCATTTCAAGCGCATCAACGATACCCACGGCCACGCGGCCGGCGACCGGGTGCTGGTGGAAATCGTCGAGCGCACCCTTGGCGTCCTGCGCCACCGCGACTACTGCGGGCGCCTCGGCGGCGAGGAATTTGCCGTGCTGCTGCCGGCGACGGCGGGCGACACGGCGCTGCACGTGGCCGAGCGCCTGCGCGCCGCGCTGCAGCGCGCGCCGCTGGCCGTCGCCGAAAGCGGCCCGGAGCGCGGCGCGGCCGGCGCCATCGGCTATACGGTCAGCATCGGCGTGGCCACGCTGGTGCCGGGCGAAACCATCGCCAGCCTGCTGTCGCGCGCCGACACCGCTCTGTACGCCGCCAAGGCGGGCGGGCGCAACCGCGTCATGGCCGCGGCCGCCGGCATCTACGGCATGGAACGCCGGCGCGCCTGAGCGCCTCAGTCCCGTTTCTCTGCGTGGCGCGCCACGACCTTGCCGACGGCGTCGTTCCCGCCCTCGACCTTGCAGCCGCGGGTGCAGCGCCCGTAGGCATCGTCACAGGCACCGCTGCGCGCCATGCGGCGATGCTGGTAACCCGACTGCTCCAGGGCGCCATTGTCGCTCGAGCGCATCTGCACCTGGGCGGTGCGCGCGAACGGGTTCTTGTCCGGGGTATCGGTCGGCAGCATGCCTTCCTTTTTCTCAGTGGCCTTGACGTTGGCCAGGCACTGGGTCTTCTCGGACGTGCACATCGACTTGCAGAAAGCCGGTTCCTCGGCAAAACCGGCGGCGGACAATCCAAGCAAGGTCATCAATAAGACGAGGCGTTTCATCGGATCCTTCGGAAAAATCGACACTGTTCATGGGAATAGAGTTTCCGAAAGAATAACGCATCGACGCAACTTGGCAAGATAAAAAAAAGCCCTCCGGCCCATGGGGCGGAGGGCTTTCCTGGATCAGGCCGCGATTACATCGCCGCCAGCTTCTGCCAGGTATCGACCACCGAGTCCGGATTCAGCGACATCGACTCGATGCCCTCTTCCACCAGCCACTGCGCGAAGTCCGGGTTGTCGGATGGTCCTTGGCCGCAGATGCCGACGTACTTGCCCTGCTTCAGGCAGGCCTTGATGGCCAGGCTCAGCATGGCTTTCACGGCCGGGTCGCGCTCGTCGAAGTCCTTGGCCAGCAGCTCCATGCCGGAGTCGCGGTCCAGGCCCAGCGTCAGCTGCGTCAGGTCGTTGGAGCCGATCGAGAAGCCGTCGAAGTACTGCAGGAACTGCTCGGCCAGGATGGCGTTGGACGGCACTTCGCACATCATGATGACGCGCAGGCCGTTCT
>JAKOOD010000572.1 GCA_022701635.1 Burkholderiaceae bacterium
TGATCGACGACAGGATCGGCACCATCGGCAGCACGCAGGGGGTGAAGGCCAGGCCGAGGCCGAGCAGCACGAAGGCGGGCACGATGGCGAGCAGGCGGCCGCCCTGCAGCAGGCTGGCGATGCCGGAGAGCTCGGACGGGGGCGTTGGCGCTGCCGCTGCCGGTACCGAAGCCGCGGTCGGCGCGCCGGCCGCGGCGGCCGTCGGCTGGCCGGCCGAGGTGTCGACCTGCGGCGCGGCCTGGCCGGGCAGCGAGAACTGCGGCGCGTTGCCGAGACCGCTACCCTGCCCGACCGGCAGGCCGGGTTGCACGGGAGCCGCCCCACCGCCTGCCACGAGCTGGATCGATGCATCCTGCGGCGGATAGCACAGGCCCTTATCTGCACAGCCCTGGCCGGTGGCACGCAGCGTGAACGGCCCCTTGCCCTCGACCGGGATGCGGATCTCGACACCCTTGTGATAGGTCTCGACGTTCTTGTTGAAGGTCTCGTCGAACTTGATCTTGCCCGCCGGGACCTGGGGCGCGCCCAGCTGGGCACCGGTGGCCGTGAACTTGAAGCGCTCGCGGTACATGTAGTAGCCGTCGGCGATCGCGTAGTTCACCACGACGGTGCGGGCGTCCAGCATGCGCGCAGAGAACTGGAAAGCCTGTTCGGGCGGCAGGAAATCGTCGGCGGCGCGGGCGGGCGCGGCCAGCAGTGCGGCCCAGGACAACAGCAAGGCGAATATAAATCGGGACATGGATGGCTTATCAGGATTCTGCGCAGCGGAAATGGTACACCGCGTAAGGCCGCGCCGCATGGGGGGAGAGAGAAAGCGAAAAAAAACCAGGCATGCATGCCTGGTTTTTTAATCTTGCTGACGCAACCCGTCGATTACTCGGCGGTCGGTGCGTTTTCGTCGACGCCGACTTCCGGACGGTCGGTCAGTTCGACGTAGGCCATCGGTGCATTGTCGCCAACGCGGAAGCCCATCTTCAGGATACGGGTGTAGCCGCCGTTACGGTTCGCGAAGCGCGGGCCGATGTCAGCGAACAGCTTCTGGACAATTTCGCGGTCGCGCAGACGGGCGAAGGCCAGGCGCTTGTTGGCCAGGGTGTCTTTTTTGCCCAGGGTGATGATCGGCTCGACGACTTTACGCAGTTCCTTGGCTTTCGGAACGGTGGTCTTGATGGCTTCGTGACGCAGCAGCGAAACGGTCATGTTGCGCAGCATTGCCAGACGGTGGGACGAAGTACGATTCAGTTTACGGAGGCCGTGACGGTGACGCATGGTAATTCCTTTAAAGAGTTTTATATTCCAGTTCTTCGATCGTCCAGGTGCATGCACGCAGAACGCGGACCGGTTCTAAGGATTGAAAACGCCCGCGCCGAATTGCGCGGGCGGATACGGCAAATTACTTTTCCAAGCCGGCTGGCGGCCAGTTCTCGAGCTTCATGCCGAGGGTCAGACCGCGGGAAGCCAGGACTTCCTTGATCTCGTTCAGCGACTTGCGGCCCAGGTTCGGGGTCTTCAGCAGTTCGTTTTCCGAACGCTGGATCAGGTCGCCGATGTAGTAGATGTTCTCGGCCTTCAGGCAGTTCGCCGAACGGACGGTCAGTTCCAGGTCGTCCACCGGACGCAGCAGGATCGGATCGACCAGCGGTGCGCGCGACGGCGCTTCCGCGGCGGCTTCGGTACCTTCCAGGGCGGCGAACACGTTCAGCTGGTCGACCAGCACGCGTGCCGACTGGCGGATCGCCTCTTCCGGGGTGATGACGCCGTTGGTCTCGATGTTGATGATCAGCTTGTCCAGGTCGGTACGCTGTTCGACACGGGCCGATTCCACGGCGTAGGACACGCGGCGCACTGGCGAGAACGAGGCATCCAGGATGATGCGGCCGATGGTCTTGTTGGTGTCTTCCGACAGGCGACGGACGTTACCCGGCACGTAGCCGCGGCCTTTTTCGACCTTGATCTGCATGTCCAGCTTGCCGCCGGCGGTCAGGTGGGCGATCACGTGTTCCGGATTGATCAGTTCCACGTCGTGCGGCAGATCGATGTCGGAAGCGAGGACCGGGCCTTCGCCGTCCTTCTTGAGGGTCAGCGTCACGGAGTCACGATTGTGCACCTTGAACACGACGCCTTTCAGGTTCAGCAGCAGGTCGACCACGTCTTCCTGCACGCCGTCCAGCGACGAGTATTCGTGCACGACGCCGGCGATCGTCACTTCGGTCGGCGCGTAGCCGATCATCGACGACAGCAGGACGCGGCGCAGCGCGTTACCCAGCGTGTGACCATAACCACGTTCGAACGGCTCCATCACGACTTTCGCGTGGCCGGGGCCGAGAGCTTCGACGTCGATGATACGTGGCTTCAACAAACTATTTTGCATGGGTGTCCTCTTCAATACCCTCGGCTCGTTACACCGATAAGGCTGATGGCATCAGTGAAAACGCCTGCTTCTTCGAGCAGGCGGTGAAACGAATTCGGTGTTGACGGATGAACCGTCGTCCCTGCTAAGGCAGGGACCCAAGTTGGGGGCGCTGAATAAGCGCAAAACCTGGGCCCGTGCCTTCGCAGGGGCGACGAGGTGGCCGCGCCAATCCTCGCCGCGACCTGCTATTAACGCGAGTACAGTTCGACGATCAGCGCTTCGTTGACGTCAGCAGCGATCTCGTTACGCTCCGGGAACGAACGGAAGGTGCCTTCCATCTTCTTGGAGTCGACCGAGACCCATGCCGGCATGCCGACTTGTTCGGCCAGCGACAGGGCTTCAACGATACGAACTTGCTTCTTGGCCTTTTCACGCACAGCGACGACGTCGCCGGTCTTGACCTGGTACGAAGCGATGTTCACGACCTGGCCGTTGACGGTGAAGGCCTTGTGGCTCACCAGCTGGCGCGCTTCGGCGCGGGTCGAACCGAAGCCCATGCGGTAGGCGACGTTGTCGAGACGCGCTTCCAGCAGCTTCAGCAGGGTTTCGCCGGTGTTGCCTTTTTTACGCGACGCTTCGGCGAAGTAACGGCGGAACTGGCGTTCCAGGATGCCGTACATGCGCTTGACCTTCTGCTTTTCGCGCAGCTGGTTGCCGTAGTCCGAGGTACGCTGACCCGACTTGACACCGTGCTGGCCTGGCTTGATGTCCAGTTTGCACTTCGAATCCAGCGAGCGACGTGCGCTCTTCAGGAACAGGTCGGTGCCTTCACGGCGGGACAGCTTTGCTTTTGGTCCGATATAACGTGCCACGTTGTACTTCCTTTATTTGAATGATCACGCCCCGGATGCGGATGGAATCCCGCAACAGGCGCTAGTCCGGTTCTGCATGAGACCGGACGTGGCTTACAAAAAGCCCCCGATCGTGACGATCGGAGGCGACAATAGCCGGGCAGTATAACCCAATTACGGGTTAACTGCACCGGCGATCATTGACCACAAGGGTGCGGTCAGAGCGCGTGGTATCTACACAACAGGCGGGCGAACCCGCCGATCGATTAGATACGACGACGCTTCGGCGGACGGCAACCGTTGTGCGGTACCGGCGTCACGTCCTGGATCTCGGTGATCTTGATGCCCAGGTTGTTCAGCGCGCGCACAGCCGATTCACGGCCAGGGCCCGGGCCCTTGATGCGCACTTCCAGGTTCTTCACGCCGTATTCCTGAGCGACCTTGCCAGCAGCTTCAGCTGCGACCTGCGCCGCAAACGGGGTCGACTTACGCGAGCCCTTGAAGCCGGCGCCGCCGGAAGTTGCCCACGACAGGGCATTGCCCTGGCGATCGGTGATCGTGATGATGGTGTTGTTGAACGATGCGTGGACGTGTGCGATGCCTTCGGCGACGTTCTTTTTGACTTTCTTGCGGATGCGGGCTGCAGCCGCCGAGCTTTGTTGCTTAGCCATGGTCGGTTCCTAGATTATTTCTTCAGCGATTGAGCGGCCTTGCGCGGGCCCTTGCGGGTACGTGCATTGGTACGGGTACGCTGACCGCGGACCGGCAGGCCCTTGCGGTGACGCATGCCACGGTAGCAGCCCAGGTCCATCAAACGCTTGATGTTCATGGACAGCTCACGGCGCAGATCGCCTTCGACGGTGAACTTGCCGACTGCGTCACGCAGCTTTTCCAGTTCGTTGTCGTCCAGGTCCTTGACCTTCTTGTTGGTTGCAACACCAGTGGTTTCGCAGATCTTTTGCGAGCGGGTGCGACCGATACCGTAGATTGCCGTCAGGCCGATCACGGTGTGCTGATGATTGGGGACGTTGACCCCTGCAATACGTGCCATTCGATATTCCTCGTATTAACCTTGACGCTGCTTGTGACGCGGCTCGACGCAGATCACACGGACCACGCCCTTGCGCTTGATGATCTTGCAGTTGCGGCAGATCCGCTTGACTGAAGCATTAACTTTCATTTTGCACTCTCTTCCAGATTCAGATACTTAAATGTTTTACTTGGTGCGGAACACGATGCGGGCCCGGGACAGGTCGTACGGCGTCAACTCCACCGTCACCTTGTCGCCTGGGAGAATGCGGATGTAATTCATCCGCATTTTACCCGAGATGTGTCCCAATACCACGTGCCCGTTTTCCAGCTTCACGCGAAACGTCGCGTTCGGGAGATTCTCGAGAATCTCCCCTTGCATTTGGATGACGTCGTCTTTTGCCATTCGGTCTATACACTCCTGGGCGCTCGCCGCTTAACGCGACGGGATGCCGCCCTTGAAATTAGCCTTGCGCAGCAGCGACTCATATTGCTGCGACATGACGTAGTTCTGCACTTGCGCCATGAAGTCCATCGTGACGACCACGATGATCAGGAGCGAAGTACCGCCGAAGTAGAAAGGTACTTTCCACTGGCTTTGCATGAACTCCGGCAGCAGGCACACTGCCGTAATATAGACCGCACCGGCCAGGGTCAGGCGCATCAGGATCTTGTCGATGTAGCGCGCAGTCTGCTCGCCCGGACGGATGCCCGGAACGAACGCGCCGCTCTTCTTCAAGTTGTCCGCCGTTTCCTTGCTGTTGAATACCAGCGCCGTATAGAAGAAGCAGAAGAACACGATCGCCACCGCATACAGCAACGCATGGATCGGTTCGCCGGCTGTCAGCGACGCGGCCAGGTCCTTCAGGAAGCCGATGAACGGATTCGAAGTGTCCTTGCCACGGGTGAACCAGTCGACGATCGTGGCCGGGAACAGGATGATCGACGAAGCGAAGATGGGCGGAATGACGCCGGCCATGTTCAACTTCAGCGGCAGGTGGCTGGTTTGGCCACCGTAGATCTTGTTACCGACCTGGCGTTTCGCGTAATTCACCAGGATCTTGCGCTGGCCGCGTTCTACGAACACGACCGCGTAGGTCACGAGGGCCACCAGAATCACGATGAAGATTGCGGCGAAGCTGCTGATCGAACCGTTCGACACCAGGGTGAACAGGCTACCCAGTGCGTTCGGCAGACCGGCTGCGATACCGGCAAAAATGATGATCGAGATACCGTTGCCAAGACCACGTTCGGTGATCTGCTCGCCCAGCCACATGAGGAACATGGTGCCGGTCAGCAGCGTCACGACGGTCACGAAGCGGAAAGCGATGCCCGGGTCGATCACGAGGCCCTGCTGGGCCTCGAGGGCGACCGCGATGCCGAACGCCTGGAACAGAGCCAGCAGCACCGTGAAGTAACGGGTGTACTGGGTGATCTTGCGGCGACCGGCTTCGCCTTCTTTCTTCAGTGCCTCCATCTGCGGCGAGACGATCGACACCAGCTGCATGATGATCGAAGCCGAAATGTAAGGCGTGATGCCAAGAGCGAACACGGCAAAGCGGGACAGCGCGCCACCCGAGAACATGTTGAACATGCCCAGGATGCCACCCTCGTTCTGCTTGAACAGCTGGGCCATGGCGACCGGGTCAATCCCGGGGACCGGGATATGCGCACCGATACGGTACACGACCAACGCGCCAAGCAAGAACCACAGCCGGCCCCAAGGGAAACCGGATGCTGCACTTTTACCAAGTTGTGAATTAGTCGCCAATTTTTGCTCCGATCAGGCAGCGGTCGCTTTAGGCGACCGAACCGCCAGCTGCTTCGATCGCGGCTTTCGCGCCAGCGGTCGCCTTGATACCCTTGAGGTTCACCGCTTTGGTGATCTCGCCGGACAGGATGACACGCACGTCGCGAGCGACCACCGGCAGCACGCCGGCTTGCTTGAGCACCAGGATGTCGACATCGCCGACGGCCAGGGCGTTCAGGTCCGACAGGCGGACTTCAGCTTTGAACGTAGCGTTCAGCGACTTGAAGCCACGCTTCGGCAGACGGCGCTGCAGAGGCATCTGACCGCCTTCGAAGCCGACTTTGTGGAAGCCGCCCGAACGCGATTTCTGACCTTTGTGACCACGGCCGGCAGTCTTGCCCAGGCCGGAGCCGATACCGCGGCCGACGCGACGCTTGTAGTGCTTGGCGCCGTCAGCAGGTTGAATGGTATTGAGTTCCATTGATTTTCTCCGTAGACCGAGCCGCGGCTCAGTCGACAACTTTCACGAGGTAGTTGACCTTGTTGATCATACCGCGGACCGACGGGGTGTCTTGCAGCTCGGAAACCGAGTTGACGCGACGCAGACCCAGACCGCGCACGGTGGCGCGGTGATCCTGACGGGTACCGATCA
>JAKOOD010000580.1 GCA_022701635.1 Burkholderiaceae bacterium
TGACGTCCGGCGCATGGCGGCGCGCCAGCGCGACCAGGCTGTCGCTGCCGCCTTCGAACGCCGGTTGCCATGCCTCGAATTCGGTGACGTGGATGAAGTCGGCACCGGCCTGCGCCAGCGCACCGAAAATGATGGCGGCATCGGCTTCGCGGCCCGGCCACTTGTTGGTGAAATCGTTCACCTTGCCCTGCGAGATGCGGATGCCGACCGGCACCTCGCCGCCTACGGCAGTCTTCACGGCCTTCAGCACTTCCACCAGCAGGCTGACCCGGGCTTGCGTGCTGCCGCCCCAGCGGTCTTCACGCACATTGGTGTGCGCGGTCAGGAACTGGTCGAGCAGGTAGCCGTTGGCCCCGTGGATTTCGATGCCGTCGAAACCGGCGGCGCGCACGGCGCGCAATGCCGACTGGACGAAGCCGTCGACCGCCTCGGCAATCTGTTCCTCCGTCATGGCGGCCGGGTCGGCATAGTCGCCCTCGCCATGGTAGAAGCCCATCTGCTTGCCGGCTGGCTTGACGGCCGACGGCGCCGCCGTGTGATCGCGGTAGGGATTGAACTGGCTCAGGGCGCCTGCATGCATGAGCTGGGCGAATACCAGCGTGCCCTGCGCATGGGCGTCGCGGGTCACCGCGCTCCAGCCCTGGGCCTGCTCGTCGTCGGTGATGCCGGGCTGGTTGCGGTAGCCCTGCGAAAACGCCTTGTCCGTGTACAAGCCTTCGGTGATGACCAGGCCGAACCCGCCCTCGGCAAAGCGCGCGTAATAGTCGCGCATCGTCGCGGTCGGCACACCGGCCGGCGTCGCGGTCACGCGCGTCATCGGCGCCACAGCCAGGCGGTTCTTGACGGACACGCCGTTCTTATCATGTCTGGATAAAATCGAGGAGTATGCTTGCTTCATGGTCGACGCTTTCTTGAGGATTAGGCTGCTGGTGCAACAGTGGGTACCATAATAAAGACACTTGTTTGTGAGAAAAAGCACGGCAAGTGTGAAACCGCTTTAACATAAAAGGTTATAAATGCAGATCGCGGATCTCCGGATATTCCTGGCTGTGGCATCCGCAGGTAGCTTGTCGGCGGCGGCGCGGCAACTCGATATCGGCCCGATGCAGGTGTCGCGCAGGATCGCCGTGCTCGAAGAAGAACTCAGCGTGCGCCTGTTCCACCGCACCACGCGCTCGGTGGCGCTGACCGCCGAGGGCGAAGCGCTCCTGCCGCATGCGACAACCATGGTCGAGGCCGAGAACAGCGCGCTGGGCGAACTGCGGCCGTCCGCCACCAGTGCATCGGGCCTGCTGCGCCTGACCGCGCCCAGCGTGTTCGGGCAGACCATCGTACTGCGCCTGCTGCCCACACTGCTCGCTCGGCATCCGGAACTGCGGATCGAGCTGGACGTGTCCGACCGCGTCGTCGATATCGTCGGCCAGGGCCTCGACCTGGCGATCCGCATCGCCACGCTCGGCGATTCGGAACTGGTGGCCAGGAAGATCGCCGCCAACCCGCGCGTGCTGGTGGCTTCGCCACGATACCTGCAACAGCGGGGCCGACCGCGCACGCTTGGCGACCTGGAAAGGCACGACTGCGTCGTCCTGCAGGCGGTGCCGCGCTGGCCCTTCGTGATCGACAAGGGGCTGCAACGTATCCGCGTGAACGCACGTATCACGACAAGCAATGTCGCCACGGCACGTTCGGCGGCTGAGCAGGGGCTGGGACTGGTGATGCTGACTTATTGGGATGTCCAGCAGCAACTGCGCGACGGCACCCTGCTGGGCATCGATCTCGAGGAAGCGGCGATGGAAGACCTGTCGGTCTGGGCGCTGACGCCCACCCGCCGCCATGTCCCGACGCGCGTCAAGGTCTTCCTCGACGCGCTCGAGCAGGAACTCGCGCGCCTGCGCTGCGCTTGACGGAGCGGAACGTTCAGCCGACCCGGCCCTCGCGCGATGCGATCAACGCGACCTTGATCCAGCCCGGATGGCGCAAGTCGAATCCTTTGTAGGGATCGATCACCGACGGCATCGGCTCGCGCGCCGTGACGACGGCGGCCGCGCCGGGCACCCAGGGGCGGGCCTGAACCGTCCCGGCGCGGGCCGCGGCGTGCCGAAAAAGCACTGTCGAGTTCGCTCGACAGTGGCCAGTCGGCCCTTGCAGCGCATTTCAGGTGCAAATACGGCCTGGTTGCGGTTCTTCCGAATTGATCCGCCGCCATTTTTTCGTTACATTGGAGGTTTTATTGACATGGGGTGGCCCGGTGGTTACCGGCTGCTCCCCGCGATGCGCGATTCTCCATTATTCAAGCACCTGAGCTCCGGCTCAATCGTAACGGCTTCCTGTTTTCTCGGCCTGCTGTATTTTGGCCGCGACGTGCTTGAACCGCTTGCCCTGGCCTCCATCCTGAGCCTGGTGATCGCGCCATTGATCCGCACCATGCGCCGCGTCGGCATCGGCCAACTCCCGGCCACCCTATTGTCCGTGGTCCTGGTGTCGACCGCCGTGGTCGGCATCGGCACCATCCTGGCCTTCCAGCTGGTGGCGGTCACCGGCGACCTGCCGAAGTACCGCGCCGCGATCCGCACCAAGATCGCCACCGTGCGCGAGCTGACCGAGCGTCCGTTCGCGCGTATCGAGGCCGAACTGAGCGCGGTATCGCCGCAGGCGCCGTCGGCGCCGGTCGGCAAGCGTGGCATCAATACCGTGACGGTCAGCCCCACCATGCCGCTGCCGGTCGAGGTGCGTGCACCGCGCCTGACCACGCGCGACCAGCTGGCGCGCCTGTTCTCGCTGGCCTGGGGTCCGATCGGCGAAGCCGGCCTGGTGCTGGTGCTGTTGATCTTCATCTCGATCGAGCACGAATCACTGCGCGACCGCCTGATCCGGCTCGCCGGCCAGACCGAGGTCAGCCGCACCATCCGCACGCTCGGCGATGCCGCCCAGGGTGTGTCGCGCTTCTTCTTTTCGCAGTTCGTGGTGAACCTGACCTTCGGCACGCTGATCGGCGTGCTACTGGGCGTGGCCGGCGTGCCGCACGCGGCGCTGTGGGGCGCGCTCAGCGGCCTGGTGCGCTTCGTACCCTACCTCGGCGTGATGGCGGCCGGCATCGTGATCGCCATGTTCGTTGCCGCCATCGACCCGGGCTGGCAGCTGGCGGTGTCCTGCATCGTGCTGTTCGTGGCGCTGGAAGTCATCGTCGCCAACGTGGTGGAACCGAAAGTCTACGGCCACAGCTCCGGGCTGTCGCCGCTGGCGGTGATCGTGTCGGCGCTGTTCTGGGGTGCGATGTGGGGCCCGGTCGGCCTGCTGCTGTCGACCCCGCTGACGCTGTGCCTGGTCGTGGCCGGCCGCCACGTGCGCGGGCTGGAAGCGGTCACGATCCTGCTCGGCGACGCTCCCAGCGTCAGCGGCGGCCAGCGCTTCTACCAGCGCGCCCTGACCGGCGACGCCTACACCATCCTGCGCGACGCCCAGGCCTACCTGCGCCGCGCCAGCTTTGCGCGCTATTGCGACCAGGTGCTGCTGCCGGGCCTGTCGATCGCCGCGGCCGACCGCCGCAGCGGCCAGATCGACGCCACCCAGGTCGCCACGATCCAGGGCACGACCGCCACCGTCGCCGCCGCGCTGACCCAAGGCGGCCGCGGGCCGATGCTCAGCCGGCGCCGCCGCAGCCGCGACGTCTCGCTGCTGGATGCCAATCTCGGCGCCCACCTGCGCCAGATGCGCGAAGCGCGCCAGGGCCGCTGGCAAGGCTCGCTCGACGTGCCGCTGCGCTCGGTGGTGCTGTGCGCCGGCCTGCCGGGCGAGCGC
Organism: Burkholderiaceae bacterium; assembly: GCA_022701635.1. GTDB lineage: Bacteria > Pseudomonadota > Gammaproteobacteria > Burkholderiales > Burkholderiaceae_D > Telluria > Telluria phyllosphaerae. The sequence goes on from JAKOOD010000580.1 coordinate 3,799, forward strand.
GACGCCGTGCTGAGCGAACTGCTGGTGCGCTCGCTGCGCGAGGCCGATGTCGACGCCCGCAGCGCCACCATCGACCGCGACGACGAGCGCCCGGACCCGGACAAGTCGGAGCTGGTGTCGACGATCTTCCTGCCTTATCCGCTGGAAGACCAGCTGGAACCATGGATCGGCGCCGCCACCCGCCTGCGCGACAACGTGCCGCATGCGCTGCTGGCCACGATCCGGCTGTCGATCGACACCTCGACCGTCAGCCAGCCCGTGGTCGAGCAGCACGTCGACATCGTGCTGCGTTCGTTCGAGGAAGCGCTGGCCTTCGTCGCGCCGGAGCGCTCGGCCAAGTGGCAGGGGACGGCGGCCGCCGTGCGCTGACGGCTGCCAGGAAGCTTCAACGCGGCAGGTAGTGATCCACCAGCAGCGCCGCGAACAGCAGCGCCAGATAGACGATCGACCAGGCAAACGCCTTGCGAGCGATCTCATCAGTATAGCGCTTGTGCACCAGCCAGCCGTAACGCAGGAACACGGCGTTCAGCACCGCCGCCGCACCCAGGTAAGGCAACCCGCTCATGCCGGCCACCCACGGCAGCGCCGCGCCGGCCGCCAGCAACAGGCTGTAGCGCCACACGCACATGCCGGTATAGGCCATGCCATGCGTGATCGGCAGCATCGGCAGGCCGGAGCGTGCGTAGTCGTCGCGCCGGGCCATCGCCAGCGCCCAGAAGTGCGGCGGTGTCCACAGGAAGATGATCAAGACCAGCAGCCAGGCCGGCAGCGGCACGCTGCCGGTGGCCGCGGCCCAGCCCAGCGCCGGCGGCATGGCCCCGGCCAGCCCGCCGATGACGATGTTCTGCGGCGTGGTCGGCTTCAGGAAGATCGTGTAGACGAAGGCATAGCCGGTGAAGGTGGCCAGGGTCAGCCACATGGTCAGCGGGTTCACGCGCGCGTACAGCAGCGCCGCGCCGGCCCCGCCCAGCACCAGCGAAAACAGCAGCGCCTGGGTGCGCGACAGCGCGCCGCTTGCGGTGGCGCGGCGCGCGGTGCGCGCCATGCGGGCATCGACCTCCGCTTCGATCAGGCAGTTGACCGCGAACGCGGCGCCGGCCAGCAGCCAGATGCCGGCAGCGGTCCAGCCCAGCAGCGCCCAATCCGGCGCACCCGGCGTCGCCAGCAGGCTGCCGATCACGGCGCAGAACACCGTCATCTGGGTCACGCGCGGCTTGGTCAGCGCCCAATACTGCGGGATGCGGGTGGCGAGCGCACGCAGCGGGGCGCTGCCGGCGCCAGCGGCGGATTCTGGCCGCAGCTCGGCGGCGGGATGGTTTCGCATGGTCAAACTCTCATGGCAACGGGTGCGGCGCGCAGTCACATCGGGCCGCGCTGCGGCGGAGACTGCGGCGGAAAGCGGGCGGCTCGGTATTCGGGGACGCTCATGCTACCGGAATTCGCGCCGCAAGCATTGGGGCAAAATGTCCCAGTTGCGAGACAGGCAATGGGGCGTCGGTGCGCCGTGGCGGCGGATTCGTCGCGCGCGCGGTGGTCTTCCGTATCGGTTCTACAACGTTTCCCCGGCACCAGGGCGGTTCCGCTTGCCTACCCCTCACCTGTTGCATATCGTCAAACATGCCATGTATTAACAAAGGGATAGCATGAAGACGAAGATGACAGGGATTGCCCACGCCGTGCGCGGCGTGGTGCTGGCGGGCACGTGGATGGCAGCCGGCGGCTTCGCCGCTCAGGCGATGGCGCAGGAAACACCCATTGCGCCGGACGCACAGGCCGTGCAGGCGACGCCGATGCCGACCGTGGAAGTGACCGGCTCGGCGATCCGCCGCGTGCAGGCTGAGACCGCGCTGCCGGTGCAGACCGTCACCCGGGCCGAGATCGACAAGGCCGGCGTGACCACCGCCGCCGAACTGATGACGCGGATCTCGTCCAACGTCGGCGGCCTGACCGACGGCGTCAGCATCAACGTCGGCGGCGACCAGCGCGGTTTCAACAGCGCCAACCTGCGCGGCATCGGCACCTCGTCGACGCTGGTGCTGCTGAACGGCCGCCGCATGGCCAATTTCGCCTCGCCCGGCGACGACAGCGGCGTCGATCTGAACAACATCCCGGCAGCGGCGCTGGAGCGCGTCGAAGTGCTGCTGGACGGCGCCTCGGCCCTGTATGGTACCGATGCCATCGGCGGCGTCATCAACTTCATCACGCGCAAGGACTTCCAGGGCCTCGAACTGAATGCCTACGGCCTCAAAACGCGCGAAGGCGGCGCCGGCAAGCGCACCGCCAGCATCGGCGCCGGCAAGGGCGACCTCGATCGCGACGGCTACAACGTGTTCGCGGTGGCCGACTTCCAGCGCACCAATGCCCTGAGCACGGCGCAGCGCAGCTTCGTCCAAGGCCTCGGCGTCGAGCAGCGCCTCGGCCACCTGCTGTCCGGCTATACCAGCCCGGCCAACATCCGCCTCAGCACGGCGCAGCGCGACTACCTGCAGGACAATGGCTTCACCATCAACGGCAAGCCGATCACCAACCGCCTGATCAACCTGTCGGTGCCGGGTTGCGCGCCGCCGGACAACGTCTACCTGCCGGCCGGCACCGGCGGCGTCGATGCCTGTACCTACGACTACATGAACGATACCGAGCTGTATCCGAAGTCGGACAAGGCCAGCTTGCTCGGCCGCGGCGTGATGGAGCTCGGCGCCGGCCACCAGGCTTACGCCGAAGTCGCCCTGAGCCGCACCAGGACCGACTACACCGGTTCGTCGGCGCGCGTGACCGGCTACATCGACTACCGCAAGGTGCCGCAACTGGCGGGCACCGGCCTCGACCAGGTCACCGACGACGACGTGCCCGGCGAACTCGAACTGCGCATGCGCCTGAACGAAGCCGGGCGCCGCACCAGCACCCTGACCAGCGAAGGGGTGCGCGTGGTGGTCGGCCTGAGCGGCAACCTGGGCGGCTGGGACTACGACACCGCGTTCAACCACAGCATCAACACCGTCAAGGACGAGGACACCCACGGCTACGTGCTGTACAACGAGCTGCTGGCGGGGATCGCCGACGGCCGCATCAATCCCTTCGGTCCGTCCGGTGCCGAAGGCCGCGCCCTGCTCGACAGCATCCAGGTGCACGACGACGTGCGCCACGCGCGCGGCACCATGGATGCCTGGGACTTCAAGTTGTCGCGCGCGCTGATGAAGATGGACGGCGGCGACCTGGCGGTGGCCGTCGGCGGCGAGCTGCGGCGCGAAAAGAACGACTTCACCCCGTCCGCCCTGCTCCTGAGCGACAACATCAACAACGACGCCGCCCCGGAAGGCGGCCGCGCCACCCACGACAGCCGCAACATCCAGGCGGTGTACGGCGAATTGCTGGTACCCTTTGCCAAGCAGTGGGAAGCCCAGCTGTCCGGACGCTACGACCATTACCAGCAGGTCGGCGGCGCGGCCAGCCCGAAGATCGGCCTGAGCTGGCGCCCGAACGCGGCGCTGCTGCTGCGCGGATCGGCCGGCCGCGGCTTCCGCGCGCCATCGATGACCGAGCTGCACCGCCCCACCGTCTACAGCAGCACCGCCACCCTGCCCGACCCGGTGTATTGCGCCACGGTCGACAACAACTATGCCGACTGCGCCGACAACTGGGACACGCGCCGCTACAGCAATCCAGACCTGAAACCGGAACGCAGCCGCCAGTTCTCGCTGGGTGCCGTGTTCGCCGCCGGCCGTCACGTGAACGCCTCGCTGGATTACTGGAACATCAAGCGCACCGACCTGATCAGCGAGATCGGCGACGACGTCATCCTCGGCAACCTGGCGAAGTACGGCGACCTGGTGCACCGCGACGAAGACGGCTACATCGACTATATCGACCTGCGCAAGGAAAACCGCGGCGCCCAGATCGCCAAGGGCCTGGACCTGGCGGTCACGGTGCGCGGCATCGACACCGCAGTCGGTCGCTTCGGCGGGCGCGTCAACGGTACCTACGTGCTCGGCTCGAAAATCCAGAACAGCCCGGGCGACAGCTACATCAGCAACCTGGGCAGGTTCGTCACCGATGGCGTGGTGCAGCGCTGGCGCCACACCATTACGCTGGACTGGGAACGCGGCCCGCTGTCGGCCAGCCTGTCGAACACCTATTCGAGCGGCTACCAGGACCAGAACACGGCCATCAACATCGATGACGGCAGCGTGGTGGCGCAGAACCGCGTGCAGCCGTATTCGCTGTGGGACCTGTCGGCGGCCTGGCAGTTCAACCCGGCGCTGAAGCTGCGCGCGGGCGTGCAGAACATGTTCGACCGCAGTCCGCCGTACTCGAACCAGGCCTATTTCTTCCTGTCCGGCTACGATCCGACCTATACCGACCCGCGCGGCCGGCGCTTCTACGCCAGCGTGAACTACGGGTTCCGCTAAGCGCTCAATGCCCCAGGCTGGCCGAGCGGCGGCCGGCCGGCTCGCCGTCCTGCGGACCGGCCTGCGGCCGGTCCGGATGGGCCCAGTGCTTGACCAGCAGCGCCATGGTGGCGAACACGCCGGCCACCGCGACCACCGCGAAGATGCCCTGGAAGCCCACCTGGTGCCGCGCCAGCTCGGCCACCAGGAAGGAACCGGCGACGCCGCCGAAGCGGCCCACGCCCATCATCCAGGCCACGCCGGTGGCGCGGCCCTGGGTCGGATAGAAGCTGGCGGCCAGCGCCGGCAGCGAGGACTGGGCCGTGTTCATCAGCGTGCCGGCGACGAACACCACCGTCATCAACAGGCCCACGCTGCCGGCCGACAGGCCGATCGCATAGATGCTGACCGCGCTCAGGCTGAAGCACAGCGCGATCACGCGGTTCGGATTGAAGCGGTCCATCAGTACGCCGAGGAACACGGCGCCGACACCGCCGAGCGGGAACAGCGAGGCCGCGAGGGTCGCAGTGCGCGCATCCAGGCCGGCTTCCTTGAACAGGATCGGCATCCAGTTGATCAGCGAGTAGAAAATCACCAGGCCCATGAAATAGGCCAGCCAGATCATCAACGTGCCGACGATGAAGGGACGCGACAGGATCACGCGCAGGCCGGTACGCTTGACATCCGCGCCCGCGCCGGCGGTCTTTTCGGCCATCGTGAAGGCCTGCACGTCACGCGCGCTCGCGGAGATGCGCTCCAGCGCTGCGCGGATGCGCGCGGCCGGCACCTTGCGGCCGACCAGCCAGCGCACCGATTCCGGCAGGCGCACCAGCATGACGACGGCCAGCACCAGCGGCACCAGGCCGCCCAGCAGCAGCACGCTGCGCCAGCCCCATTGCGGAATCATCCAGGCCGCCAGGAAACCGCCCAGCGCGGCGCCCAGCGGGAAGCCGCAGAACATCGCGTTGGTAAGGGTGGCGCGGCGCCCGTCGGGGCAGTACTCGCTCATCAGGGTGACGGCATTCGGCATCGCCGCACCCAGGCCGAGGCCGGTGATGAAGCGCAGGACGGTCAGCTCGGTCAGGCTGCCCGAAAACGCCGACCAGGTGCAGGCCGCGCCGAACAGGGCGACCGCCACCACCAGCACCGTCTTGCGGCCGAAGCGGTCGGCGCAGGGGCCGGCGGTGAGGCCGCCGGCGGCCAGCCCGAACAGCGCGGCGCTGAGCACCGGCGCCAGCGCCGCCTTGCTCAAGCCCCACTCCTTCAATAGCGAAGGCGCGATGAAGCCGATCGCGGCGGTGTCGAAACCGTCCAGCAGCACGATCAGGAAGCACAGCGCGAAGATGCTCCACTGGAAGGCGGAAAAGCGGTGCTGGTTGAGGAAATCCTGGACGTCGACGGCGGGCGTGCCCGGTCCGCGTCCCTGGGCAGGGGTCTGGTCGTACATGGTGTGTCTCCAAATTGCCGGTCCGCGGGAGGCGTCCGGTCATTTATTTTTATTCGATACGACGATTGATAAGATGGCCCATGCGCTGGACATGGGCCGGACGCATCAGAACGCGCCGACGTAGTTCTCGGCGAGCGCCGTGCTCAGCGCGCGCGACGCCACGATGTTGTCCAGCTCGGCCAGCTGCACCTGGCGCTCGAACGGCGACGCCTCGTCGAAGGTGTGCAGCAGGCGCGTCATCCACCACGAGAAGAATTCGGCGCGCCATACGCGCTTGAGCGCGTCGCTCGAGTAGCTGTCCAGCCCTTCCTCGCTGCCGCGGCGATAGTAGCCGTCGAGCGCAGTGGCCAGCAGCTTGACGTCCGCAATCGCCAGGTTCATGCCCTTGGCGCCGGTCGGCGGCACGATGTGGGCGGCGTCGCCGGCCAGGAACAGGCGGCCCGAGCGCATCGGCGCACACACGAAGCTGCGCATGCCGATGATGCCCTTCTGGAAGATGCGGCCTTCCTTCAGCTTCCAGCCGTCGTCGCTCTCGGTACGCGCATGCAGCTCGGACCAGATGCGGTCGTCGGACCAGTTGTCGACGCTGTCGCGCGGATCGCATTGCAGGTACAGGCGCTGCACGGTCGGCGAGCGCGTGCTGACCAGCGCGAAGCCGCGTTCGTGGCGGGCGTAGATCAATTCGTCGGACGATGGCGGCGATTCGACCAGGATGCCGAACCAGCCGAACGGGTAGATGCGCTGGTAGTCGTGGCGCTGGGCCGCCGGGATCATCGGGCGCGACACGCCATGGAAACCATCGGCCCCGATCACGAAGTCGGCCTCGAGGCGGCGCGCCTGGCCGTCGTGCTCGAACGTCACGCTGGGCCGGGTGCCGTCGATGCCGCTCAATTCGACTTTGCTGGTCTCGAACAGCAGCGCGCCACCGGCCTCGATGCGCGCCGCCACCAGGTCGATGATGACCTCGTGCTGAGGATAGACGGTGATCGCCTTGCCGGTCAGGCCGGTCAGGTCGATGCGGTGGCGGCGTCCGCCGAAGGCCAGCTCGATGCCGTGGTGCAGCGCGCCGTCGCGCCGCATGCGTTCGCCGACGCCGGCTTCGTTGAGGATGTCCATCGTGCCCTGCTCGAGGACGCCGGCACGGATGGTGGCTTCGATGTCGGCGCGGCTGCGCGATTCGAGCACGACCGACTCGATGCCATTCAGGTGCAGCAGGTGGGAAAGCAAAAGGCCGGCCGGACCGGCGCCGATGATGGCGACCTGGGTACGCATGATGATGTCTCCGTTTTATGTTTGTTGATGTCATCCTAGTGCGTGCGGCAGCCGATATGAATGGATGAAACCCGAAAAAACTTGTACTATTTTTTCATTCCGCTTTCGACTCGACGGTCTCCCCCATGCGTCCTGCCCCCACCCCTCCCGCTGCCGCCATCCCGCAATTCGCCCTGTATGGCGAGCTCACCTGGGGCGCCGGGGCCGAAGGCGTCCATATCGAGCTGATCGAAACCCGCAGCCGCGTCCATGACTGGCACATCGGCACGCATACGCACGCCGGCTTGTTCCAGGTACTTTTTTTATTCGGCGGCCAGGTCAGCGCCACCCTCGGCGACACCGTGGTCGAGCTCGACGGACCGATCGCACTCACCATCCACCCGGCGCTGGTCCATGGTTTCGCATTCTCCGAAGAGGCCTACGGCTACGTGCTGACGATCGACCAGAACCTGCTGTTCGCCGCCGCCGGCCAGGACGGCAACCTGTTCACCTCCCTGTTCGTGGAACCGCTCGCGATCGGCCTCGGACCGGTGGCCGAGGCGCGCGACCGCATCGAGACGCTGCTGCGCAACCTGATCCTCGAGGCGACCTGGCCGCGCCAGGGCCACACGCTGATGCTGGACTGGCTGGCGCGCTGCATCCTGCTGATGCTGGCGCGGGTGCAGGCCGAACGCCACATCGCCGAAAAGACCGGGCGCAACGATTTCGAACTGTTCAGCCGCTTCCGCAGCGAAGTCGAACGCCACTACAAGGCGCAGTGGCGCGTGCCGCAGTACGCCGAGCGGCTGCGCATCCCGCCGGTGCGCCTGAACCGGCTGTGCCTGAAAATCGCCGGCAAGTCGGCCTTTCAGATCACCCAGGAACGGCTGATGCTGGAGGCTTGCCGCAAGCTGACCTACGTGTCGGCCAGCGTGGCCGGAATCGCCTATGAACTCGGGTTCCAGGATCCGGCTTATTTCAGCCGGCTGTTCAAGAAGCTGGTCGGCACCACGCCGAAGGAGTTCCGGCAGCGGACGCAGGCTTCCGAGGCACTGGATCGCGGTAAGGAAGTGCCGATGCAGAAGCCATGACGAAACCTCTTGCTTACTGCTGCAACGAGCACCTCGTACACTGAACCGACGGCGGCAACCGGCCACAAGCCGCCAGTGCATCCGTGCAGGGAATACAATGGTCCGGCGAGGCGATTCGCCTGATGCCGACATCGTTAACCATACTGCGAGCCTGACCTATTCATGTACCTGATCAATTCGAAGACCGGAAAACCTGTAGAGGTTACCGATGAGGACCTTAAAAGGTATGAGACTGGCGAAAAGCCAAAGCGATCAAGCTTCGGAGCGAGAACGAAGAGCAAGGATGACCAGGCCGACCGGCCCAGCAAGCTTCCGCAACGGACTTCTGAGACGGAGGGGGCGCTAGCGCAGGATGGTGTGCCCAAAATCACACGCAGCTCCGACTACAAGAAGAAAGTTCCCAAGACCAGTTTCGGGACGAAAAAGCCTGCTCCTGGAGAATATGCAAGGACGTCCGACAAAAAGCCCAAGTACAAGGCGCGCGACCCTGCTCAGCCACGGCAAAAACCGAAGCAACCTGCGCACCAGTATGCCGGATGGCTCCTATCCAAACAGGAGTATTCGGCAGCCGTACTGCGACGCAAACTAATCCTGCGGGGCTACAGCGAACAGGAGACAGATGACGCACTGAAACGCCTGCAGGAGTTGAATTACCAGTCGGATGAACGGTATGCGGAGATGAAAACCCGGCAGATCGAACCACGGGTCGGCAACGCGCGAGTCGCCCTGACTCTCCGACAGAAGGGTATCGACGAGCAACTTACGAAGGCAACCATCGAACAAATGGAGCCGGAAGATGAGCGTGTTGTCGTTATAGTCGAGAAGTTTCGCAAGGACATTGTACAGACGGGAATGACACAAGAACTGCGGCAGAAGATTTATCGATTCCTGGCTTACCGGGGCTTCAGCGGCCACTCGATAAATATCGCCATGGAGCATCTGCAATCGGGGCCTGAACAGGACTAGACGTTGCACTAGTCATGCGATGTGAACAGATCACGGCACAGAAATTATTTCAAGATTTCCATGCGTGATTTTGGGTGACACGGCGTTAGAATCCCGAAACGGTTTTTCTTGAGCCAATTATTTTCCGCTTGGTAGGCCGCCTCCGGGCGACGGACGCTCACGGGCGGCTGGGAGATGTGCTTGGACCAATTAGCGGCCACTAGCAAGAGCCGGGACAGTCAACCACCTAGTTTGCACACAAAAGTTTTCAAGTGAGCAATTCGGTCCGGTAGACTGAGGATGATGGAACTCCCGCTATCGGCCACAAGCGGTCCTTCATAAAGATGCCAGAACGGCCAACAGCGGCCCTTCGCACTAGTTTATTGATGGCTTTTCGATAGGTCGGGTTCTGGCGCTGTCTGTGACTTTGCGTGCGTCTTTTGTCGCTATACCACGCTAGACTGTACGACTACCCCCCAAAATGGGAATCTTATGTACCTGACGGCCTATATTTCCTTGTTCGGCTCGGCCATCGCCATGGTGGGCTCCGTGCTGCAACGGAGGTGGCTGTTCGGGGCCATATGGCCGTTTGCCGCAGCGTACACGCTGTTCGATAAGTTCTGCCCGCACGTGTTGCCGCAGCCACTAGTTGACTCGTTTTCGGTCATCTCGTTTTTGTTGGCCGTACTTGTGTTGGCAAAGGTAATCGTTGGGCGATGCAAGCCTCACAATCGGCAAATGCATCAGGGGGCTGAGGAGTAAGCGACATACCTCTGACGTCCGGTATGGGTCGAAAGCGGCCTCAGCAGAAGGAACGCAACCGGCCATTTCCGGACGATCGATTTGATAACATATTTTGGGTGAGCTGCTCAGCTTTCCTGTGCACGATCGGCACATATGCGTATCGCCGTCTCGCTACGGGGCCTGATTGAGACGACAGATAGCAATTAAAATAAAGTATTTAGTAACAGGCGGTTCACTCGGGATGCTGCATAAGTTCAATAGTGTGGCCGTCAGGTCCTCGGGTATAAACCAAGATTGTTCCGCTAGGCGCGGTTTGCGGTTCGCCGGTTGCCGTCCATCCATAAGGGCGCATGCGATTTAGCATTGCGCGCAAATCGGTCACGGCAAACGCCAAATGAGCCGAACCAACATCACATGGACGTTGATTCAAAATCAAGCGGTCCTCTGGTGCATCGTACTCAAGCAGCTCAATTTTATATCCATCGGGGCCTTGTAGGAGAGCATTTCTCAAATAAGCCCCTGGCACACCGACAACTTGTTCCATCGCGTGCCCACCGCCAAGCTCTTTGCGATAAACGAGTTCAAAGCCGAGAACTTCAGTCCAGAAATCAAGTACGCCATCTATCGATGCGACTGTCAGACCTGTATGCTCGGTACGTAATACGGTAGCGGTTTGGTAGCTCATGAGTGCATCCTGTCATTACAGTCAGGGCCACGGATCGATGCGATAGCTGAAATCCGGCCGGGACTGCATTCGTTAACTTTAACAGATGGCCGTTCTGGGTCGGGAGCTGCCGGTCGTGACTGTCTGAGAGTTTGCCAGCTCGGCAACCTGCCATGCTGGCTCGACCGTCTGCTACCGGCCAAAAGCAGTCGTTGCTGACTGCATGTCGAGGAGCTAATGGTCGGTTTACGAACACGCTAGGAGTGGAAATGCTACGCAGTCTTCTGTCCATTTATTTCGTTTTTCTCGCGTCGATTGGTCACGCCGAAACAAATCCCTTGACTGATCTCACGAGGGGGCAACCCAAGGATGTTGCAGCTATCGCGGAACGCATTGCTATGTGCACGCACTTTGCGGGCGAGGAGCCATATGACGCTGCGCGTCAGAAGGAAATCGCATTTTCCATGAAAAAATATGGCTGCGACAGACTCGATACAGACGAAGCGGTTCTGCGTAAGCGCTACAAAGACAATCACTCAGCTCTAGCCGTCCTTCAAAAGGCTTACAATTGGTAGGCATCAATCTGCATAAGCTTACTAACCACGCACGGATCGTCAACGTTGATCTGGCCTCGATCTCCGTGGTCCGCAATGGGTCGATTGCTGCCGGTCGTGAGAGTCCGTGAATTTCCAGGCCGAGCAACCTGCTATGCTCGGTCGAACGGCCGAGGTCGGCCAAAAGCAGTCATCCACCGCGTTAAGAAATCTCGGGGCTTACCCGTAGCTGGAGTAAGAAATCGCCTTAGCTTGCGACTACTTCGAATCGAACCTGCAAGGCATGCGAGCATGCCCATTTCAAATGTAGAGGGCTACACTATACGTCCGAAAGAAGCGCGGTACTCTTCCGCTGCGTCCTCCCGGGTATTGATCTCGACCTGCACGCCCCCCGGAATCACACAGAAAAAGCGTGACCCACGTGCGTGCTGTAGAACGCCTGTAGCGCATTCTACGCCACCAGCCTGCACCTGCGCGAATAACGCAATCACATCATTCGCGCTCGGCACTTCGAATCCGATATGGAAATTCTGGGGCCATGTAATGGCGTTGCATGCAGCACTGCCATCAATGACGATGTCAAAATCGTGACGCTTGACGATCCGGGATGGCCCAAAGGCGGATACAGTACAGCCAAGGTACTGCGCGAAAAACGCAGCGGTCGCGTCGACGTCGCTGGAAGGAAAACTGATGTGGTTGAACTTCATCGTTTGATTAAGGGTAAACATTGCATTGCTCCAGAAGGATAAGGAGGCATGCCTGTGTACGATGAAGGGGAGCGAGTTGCCGCGCCTGGCGGAACCGACTGCAAACGACAGTCGAACGCAAGCCCCGGATACGATCCCCATCGTTCAATGGGCATGTTCTCAAGGCGTTGGTTGACGTAAACGCTTACGACTGCAAAGCAGCGCTTGCAATATAGCATGCCACTCCTTCCGATGACAATAAAGGTGTGCCCATCAACCATCGCGGAAGGATCTGGCCATTTTCCTCACCTTGGCAAATTTACGCATACTCGCCAACGACAGCTCCGGGTCGATTGCTGCCGGTCGTGACAGTCCGCGCATTTTCCGGTTGGGCAACCTGCTATGCTGCGATGAACGGCCGAGATCGGCCA
>JAKOOD010000585.1 GCA_022701635.1 Burkholderiaceae bacterium
CGCGCAGGGCAAGCCGACCGATTTCGAGAGCCTGGCCGAACTGATGCCGGCGGAAACCCGCAACTACGTGCCCAAGCTGCAGGCGGTCAAGAACATCATCGCCAACCCGGGCCAGTACGGCGTCAACCTGCCGGCCATCGACAACACGCCTTACTTCACTACCGTCGACAAGACCTCGGACATCGACCTGGCGGTCGCGGCCCAGCTGGCCGAGATGTCGGTCGACGAATTCAAGGCCCTGAATCCGCAGTTCAAGAAACCGGTGATCACCGGCGAATCGACCAAGATCCTGCTGCCCAAGGAAAACGCCGAGAAGTTTCACGTCAACCTGGCGCAGTGGGGCCACGCACTGTCGTCCTGGACCACGCACAAGATCACCTCGGCCAAGGAATCGATCGCCTCGCTGGCATCGAAGTTCGACACCACGCCGGAAGTGATCCGCCAGGCCAACAACATTCCGCCGCAGATGCGCCTGAAGGCCGGCTCGACCATCCTGGTGCCGAAAACCAGCGCCAGCACCGGTAGCGACATCGCCGAAAACATCCTCGACAACGCCCAGGTCGTGCTGGAAGCCGACCACGGCGACAGGGAGCGCAGAGGTGGCAAGCTGAGCGGCGTGCAGCGCATCAAGGCCACCGCGGCGCATGCCGTGGCCGAGATCAAGAACCGCGTCTCGGGCGGCAGCAAGGCCCGCGCCAGCGCCAACGGCCGCAAGCACCGCTGAGCCGCCAAGGCCTGCCTCCCGCCGGGTCAGCCCGGTCAATCAGGCTGCCGGCCAGCCCGCCCGCCTCACGGCGCGCGGGCTGGTCTCACTTTTGCATACCTCGTGCACGAAAACCGAAAGTGATGTATAGTGTCGTTTGTGCGCTGCAAAACGCATGAGCGATTATGTCGCCGCGACAGTGTACCGAGTAACGACAGCAGTAAAAATCAGCAGCTTCGCAAGCCCCGGCATCCACCAGGATGCCCATTCAAAAAAGCCCTCCCGCCCTGTGTACCGCAAGGGGCCTGAATATGCCGCAGACCGTTGGCGCTTCAGGATTCCCGTAAAAGGTACCGTCCCGGCGCAAAGCTTTTGTGCCGAAATCTCTTTACGTTTTTGAGTCATTTCGTATTGTTGGCTCGCGTTGCTATTTTGCGTTCCGCAGATCGCGTGAACGCCCACAGTTCTACCGAAAGTACATCAAACAATGAGTTTTGAAGCATTAGGCTTACACACGTCCATCGTCAAAGCAGTCTCCGTCGCCGGCTACGAAAAGCCGACCCCGGTGCAGGAGCAGGCCGTGCCTGCAGGTATCGCAGGCCGCGACCTGCTGGTGTCGTCGCAGACCGGTTCCGGCAAGACCGCGGCATTCATGCTGCCGGCCCTGCATAAATTCGCCAGCGAAGAGCCGGCACCGGCCGGCCGCACCCCGGCGCAGGAAGCGCAGGCGGCAAAAGCACGCGGCGAGCGCGTCCGTTTCAAGGCTGCCCAGCCGAAGATGCTGGTGCTGACCCCGACCCGTGAACTGGCGCTGCAGGTTACCCAGGCGACCGAGCAATACACCGCCTTCATGCGCCGCATCCGCGCCGTATCGATCCTGGGCGGCATGCCTTACCCGAAGCAGATGCAACTGCTGGCCAAGAATCCCGAGATCCTGGTCGCGACGCCGGGTCGCTTGATCGACCATATGGAGTCGGGCAAGATCGACTTCTCGCAACTGGAAATCCTGGTGCTGGACGAAGCCGACCGCATGCTGGACATGGGCTTCATCGACGACATCGAAAAGATCGTCGCCGCCACCCCGGACACCCGCCAGACCATGCTGTTCTCGGCCACGCTGGATGGCGTCGTCGGCAACATGGCGCGCCGCATCACCAAGGATCCGCAAGTGATCCAGATCATGAGCGCGACCAACCGCCACGAGAACATCACGCAGAAGGTGCACTTCGTCGACGACCTGTCGCACAAGAACCGCCTGCTGGATCACCTCCTGCGTGACGAAACGATGGACCAGGCCGTGGTGTTCACCGCCACCAAGCGCGATGCCGACATGATCGCCGACCGCCTGAACATCGCCGGCTTCGCCGCCGCCGCCCTGCACGGCGACATGCACCAGGGTGCGCGCAACCGCACGCTGGACGGCATGCGCCGCGGCCAGGTGCGCGTGCTCGTGGCCACCGACGTCGCCGCCCGCGGCATCGACGTGCCGACCATCACCCACGTGGTGAACTACGACCTGCCGAAGTTCCCCGAGGACTACGTGCACCGTATCGGCCGTACCGGCCGTGCCGGCCGCAACGGTACCGCAGTCTCGCTGGTGAACCATGCCGAAGGCATGAACGTCAAGCGTATCGAGCGTTTCACCAAGCAGACCATCCCGGTCGACGTGGTCATCGGTTTCGAGCCGAAGCGTTCGGCACCGGCACGCACCAGTGCCCGTACCGGCGCCGGCTGGAAACCGGGCGACGGCCGCAATGCCGGCAAGCCGGGCCAGCGCAGCTTCTCGAAGCCAAACGCCACCGGTTCGCGTGAAGGCGGCGGCTTCCGCAGCGAAGGCCAGCGTCCGGCGCGCGAAGGCGGCTACCGCGGCAGCAATCCGCGTTCGGCCGACGGCGCACGCCGCGCGTTCGGCGATCGTTGATCGTCCATCGCTGAGTTGACATGAAAAAGGCTGCTTCGGCAGCCTTTTTTTATTGTCTCTTGCTTGGTACTACAAGGCGCAACTGCGGAAGCCGACAAAGATATCGTCGCGCTCCGGCGTGAAGAAGTTACGGAAATGCGCCGACCGCAAGCGCTCCGGCGTGGCGAACGACGCCCCGCGGATCGCCTGCCGGCTGCCGAACCAGGGCGCCGAGTACTCGCGGTAGCGGTCGGCCTCGAAGCCGGCATACGGCAGGAAAGGCGATGCCGTCCACTCCCACAACGCGCCCCACGCAAAGCCCGGCTGGCGCGACAGCGCCGCATACTCCCACTCCGCCTCGGTCGGCAGGCGCCGCCCGGCCCAGCGGCACCAGGCCTGGGCTTCGTGCAGGCTGACGTGGCGCAGCGGCGCCGCCGGGTCGAGCGCGATGCGGCGCCCGAAGCGCAGCAGGTGCCAGTCCTCACCGTCGCGCGTCCAGTAGCGCGGCGCCGAGCGCTCCTGCCCCATTAGCCAGGCGCGGCCCGCGTCGCTCCAGTACTGGGCGCGCTGGTAGCCGCCATCGCGCATGAAGTCGAGCCAGGCGCCGTTCGTCACCAGGCCGGCGTCCAGCGCGAACGGCGCCACGCGCACCGTCGACGCGTCGCGCTCGTTGTCGAACACGAAGCCCCGCCCCTGCTCGCCGCCGCGCAGGAAGCTGCCGCCGCCGAATGCGATCTCGCCCGGCGCCGCCATGCGCGGCTGTGCCGGCGACAGCGCCGGCGGCACAGCCACACCCAGCGTCTGCAGCGTGTACAGCAAGGCTTCGCCATGCATGTCCTCGTGCGCCAGCGCCAGCCGGTAGGGGTACAGGGCGGCGTCGGTGTCCGGTTCGCGCGCGAGGCGGTCGAGGATGCGGTCCAATACTTCGCGGCAATAGGTTTTCAGGGCGCCCGGCGGCGGCAGGTCGAGCGTCCAGCGCGTGCGGTGCGGCACCAGGCTGGAGTCGAACCAGTCGTCGCCGCGTGCCAGCAGCGCGTTCCCCTGCGCTTCGCCGGGGCTGCTGCCGGTCGCCTCGCGCAGGATGTACCACTCGGCGAACCAGGCCAGGTGGCCGAGCTCCCACAGCGGCGGATTGACGATGGGCAGGCGCGGCACCCGGGCCGGTTCGCCGAAGCCGGCGGCGTCCAGGGCGTCGTACAGTGCCAGCGTATAATGCCGCGCATCGCGCAGCATGGCCGCCAGTTGGCGCGGGCCGGCCGCGCGGAAGGATGCATGCAGTTCAGTCATCCCTGCATTGTAGACCCAAGCCGAAGGACCCATGCCACACCCGCAGATTCTGATCGTCAGTCCCGCCTCCGCACGCGAAAACAACGGCAACTGGCAGACCGCCAGCCGCTGGCAGCGCTTCCTGCGCGCCGGCTACCTGGTGCGCATCGCAGCGAGCTGGCAGGACGGCGACGCGGTGCCGGACCTGCTGATCGCCCTGCACGCGCGCCGCTCGGCGCCGGCGCTGGCCGCGTTCCGGGCGGCGCATCCCCACAAGCCCGTGCTGCTGGTCCTGACCGGCACCGACCTGTACCGCGACATCCACGACGACGACAGCGCGCGCGCCTCGCTCGGCCTGGCCGATGCGCTGGTGGTGCTGCAGCCGGACGGCCTGGCGCAGCTGCCGGCGGCGCAGCAGGCCAGGGCCCACGTGATCTACCAGTCGGCGCCACGCCTGCGGCCCTACCGCGGACGGCGCGAGCGTGCCGACATCGCCATGATCGGCCACCTGCGGCCGGAAAAGGATCCGCTGACCTTCATGGAGGCGGCGACGCAGGTCGACGCACCCGCGGTGCGCCTGCTGCACATCGGCGCCGCCCTCGACCCCGGCCTGGCCGACGCCGCGCGCGCCACCGCAGCGGCGACGCCGCATTACCGCTGGCTCGGCGCCCTGCCCCACTTGCCGGCGCGGCGGCGCCTGCGGCGCTGCCATGCGATGGTCATCGCGTCGCGCATGGAAGGCGGCGCCAACGTCATCATCGAAGCCGTGACCAGCGGCGTGCCGGTGCTGGCCTCGCGCGTCGGCGGCAATGTCGGCATGCTGGGCGAGGATTACGCGGGCTACTTCCCGGCCGGCGATGCGGGGGCGCTGGCGCGCCTGATCGAGCGCAGCGTGCTGGATACGCGTTTCCACGCGCGCCTGCGCCGCCAGTGCGCCGCGCGCGCCCACCTGTTCGCCCCGGCGGCCGAGCGAGCGGC
>JAKOOD010000591.1 GCA_022701635.1 Burkholderiaceae bacterium
TGAACAACGCGCCTTACCAGACCATCCAGGGCAGCCCGTTCTCGAGCGGCGCCTATGCCCCGGAACGCTACACGACCTATGGCCGCCAGGTGCTGGTCGGCCTGAACTACAAGCTGTAAGCTGGGTAATCGCACAAGGAGACGGACGCATATGAAAAGACGAGAAATGATGCAGTTGCTGTGCGGCGCAGCCGTGATGGGCGGCAGCCTGTGTAGCGGCGTGGCGACGGCGGCGCCGGCGCAAGCCAAGGCCATGGCCCAGGCGCAGGGGCCATGGCAAATCTATACCACGGCCCAGGGGTCCGACCGGCGCTTCGCGGCGCAGGCATCCGGCAGCCCGCGCGCGGCGACCCAGCCGATGGAAACCGAGACCGCGGTGTTCGTGGACACCCGCAAGCAGTTCCAGGAAGTGTTCGGCTTCGGCGGCGCCGTCACCGATGCCACCGCCGAGGTGTATGCGAAGCTCAAGCCGGACCAGCAAAAGGCCTTCCTGGCCGCCTACTTCGATCCGAAGCAGGGCCTGGGCTACAGCATCCTGCGCACCACGATCCACAGCTCCGACTTCAGCAGCGCCAGCTACACCTATGTGAAGGACGGCGACCGCACGCTCGATTCGTTCAGCATCGAGCACGACATGCAGTACCGTGTGCCGCTGATGCGCCAGTCGCTGGCCGCGGGCGCGTCCTACGGCACCAAAATGCGCACCTTCGCCTCGCCTTGGAGCGCGCCGGCCTGGATGAAGTCGAACGGCAGCATGCTGGGCGGGGGCAGCCTGCTGCCCGCGTACCGCGACCTGTGGGCGCAGTACGTAGTGCGCTTCGTGAAAGCCTACGAAAAGGCCGGTATCCCGCTGTGGGGCTTGAGCGTCCAGAACGAGCCGATGGCCAAGCAGACCTGGGAATCGATGATCTTCACGGCCGACGAGGAGACCCGCTTCCTGGGCGACCACCTCGGGCCGGCGCTGAAGGCGGCGGGGCTGGGCGACAAGAAGGTCATCGTCTGGGACCACAACCGCGACCTGCTGCCGCAGCGCGCCGCCACCATCCTGTCCGATCCCAAGGCGCGTCCCTACATCTGGGGCGTGGGCTACCACTGGTACGAGACCTGGGCCAAGGGCATGCCGATGCACCGCAACCTGGCCGCCGTGCACGAGGCCTACCCGGACGTGCCGCTGCTGCTGACCGAGTCCTCGGTCGAGAAGTTCGACGCGGCGCAGGTGCAGTCCTGGGCCAACGGCGAGCGTTACGGCAGCGAGATCCTGGCCGACCTGAACGCCGGCTCGTCGGGCTGGGTCGACTGGAACATGCTGCTCGACAGCCGCGGCGGCCCCAACCACGTCGGCAACTACTGCTTCGCGCTGCTGCACGCCAGCGACGACGGCCAGCTGGTCTTCACGCCGAGCTACGCCTACATGGGCCACTTCACCCGCTGGATCCGGCCGCAGGCGCGCCGCGTGAGCGCCGCCACCAGCCGCAGCACGCTGGAGGCGACCGCCTTCCGCAATGCCGACGGCAGCCTGGCGGTGGTGGTGCTGAACCAGACCGACAAGGCCCAGCGCTACCGCCTGGTGGTCGATGGCGCCGAGGTGGCGGTCGACATTCCGGCACACGCGATCCAGACCGCGGTCCGTTGATCCGACAGCCGCCCGGGCAACTTATAGTATGCTTGGGCGGCTCGACAATAAGGATAACAACGACTGGGGACTGTTCGTGGCGACTATCAAGGACGTAGCGCGCCTGGCCGGCGTCGGCCTGGGCACCGCGTCGCGCGTGGTGCGCGGCAAGGGTTCGGTATCGCAGGCCAAGCTGGAACGCGTGAAAAAGGCGATCGATGCGCTGGGCTACCGGCCCTCGCACGCGGCACGCTCGCTGCTGTCCGGCAGCAGCCGCATGATCGGCGTCTACATCCCGCTGCTGTCGGGCACCTTCTATACGGCGCTGCTGCAGGTCATCGACACCGAATTGCGCGCCGCCGGCCTGCACATGATGGTGGCCTTCGGCGTCAGCCGCGAGGACGCGCGGCGCCAGGCGGTGGAGGGTGTCGGCTTCCTGGTCGAACACGGCTGCGACGGCGTGATCGTCCTCACCAGCCCGTTCACGGACGAGGACCTGGCCACGCTGGGTCCGAAGCGCGACCGCCTGGTGGCGCTCAACCATAGCTACGACAACAGCGCCGGCCGCAGCTTCACGGTCGACCACCGCCTGGGCGGCCGCCTGGCCGCGCGCGCGTTGCTCGACCATGCCCACCGCGAGATCGCGGTGATCGCCGGCCCGTCGACGGTGGCCGACAACATCGACCGCATGGACGGCTTCATGCGCGAACTCGACGCCGCCGGCATCGATACCCGCGCCCTGTGGGCGGCCGAGTGCGATTTCTCGTCGAGCGCCGGCTACGCCGCGGCGCAGGAACTGGTCGCTTCGGGCCGCCGCTTCAGCGCGCTGTTCTGCGCCAACGACGAGATGGCGCTGGGCGCGCTGTCCTGGTTCCACGAAGCCGGCATCCGCGTGCCCGAGGACGTGTCGGTGATCGGCTACGACGATATCCCGGCCGCCGCCTATTCGGCGCCGCGCCTGACCTCGGTGCACATCCCATGGCGCGAGATGACGCGCAATGGCGTGGCCGAATTACTGAATCTTTGTTACGGCTTGCAGAAGCCCGTCACGCGCACCTTCCCGGTCAGCGTGAGCATGCGGGCCTCGCTGGTCACTTGTGAAAGGCATTCCCGATGAAGAAATCCCTTGCGTTGCATAGCCTGGTGCTGCTGCTGGCGGCCACCGGCCTCGGTGCCCAGGCCGCGAATCCGATCGTGCCCGGCTGGTATGCCGACCCCGAGATCCGCGCCTTCGATGGCCAGTACTGGATCTACCCGACCTATTCGGACGATCTCGGCACGCCGGAACGCTCGACGGCGTTCACGCCCGAGCAGCAGCGCATGCGCGCGCGCAAGGACCTGATCTGGGAACCCTACCTGAAACAGACCTTCCTCGACGCTTTCTCGTCGCGCGACCTGGTGCACTGGGAAAAGCACCGGCGCGTGCTCGACGTCGCCGACGTGTCCTGGGCCGCCTACGCGGTGTGGGCGCCCTCGGCCATGCAGCACAAGGGCAAGTACTACCTGTTCTTCGGCGCCAACGACATCAAGGCCAACGGCCAGCTGGGCGGCATCGGCGTCGCGGTCAGCGACCGTCCCCAAGGGCCGTTCAAGGACGCGCTCGGCAAGCCGCTGATCGGCGAGATCCACAACGGCGCCCAGCCGATCGACCAGATGGTGTTCAAGGACGACGACGGCCAGATCTATATGTACTACGGCGGCTGGAAACACGCCAACGTGGTGCGCCTGGCGCCCGACCTGCTGAGCGTGCTGCCGTTCGCGGACGGCACGACCTACAAGGAGATCACGCCGGATCCGCAATACGTGGAAGGCTCGTTCATGGCCAAGCGCAAGGGAATCTACTACTTCATGTGGTCGGAGGGCGGCTGGACCGGGCCGGACTACAAGGTGGCGTATGCGATGGGCAATTCGCCCACCGGGCCGTTCAAGCGCATCGGCACCATCCTGGCGCAGGACGGCAAGATCGCGCGCGGGGCAGGGCACCATTCGATCGTCAACGTGCCCGGTACCGACGACTGGTACATCGCCTACCATCGCCGCCCGCTGGGCGACAACGAGGGCAATCACCGCGAAATGGCCATCGAGCACCTGTATTTCAACGAGGACGGCACCATCAAGCCGGTCAAGATGACGCGCGAAGGCGTGGCGCCGCGCCCGCTCGCGGCAGGCGGCTGAGGCGGACGAGGCGGCTGACACCCCGCGGCGTGATGGATCGTGCGGCGACGCGCCGTCCGTCCCGGTGGTATGCTGTCGCCATGACTACCGATTCCGATATTGAACTGTCCGGCGCCTTCCAGGCCAAGGACAGCAACGGCCGTACCCTCGACGTCAAGGCGATCCGCATCTTCGACGAGGGTTACGGGATCATCGACGTGTACGTGGACTTCAAGGCGCAACTCGACGCCGGCGCGCACAAGGACACGGTGCTGCTGCGCCAGATCGTCGATCGCCTGCGCGCGCTCGGCTACAAGGGACCGGACTTCGGCCTCAGCGACCCTGGCCTGCAGGAAAGCCGGCTGATCGTGCTGGAGGCGCCCGAGGAATTCGCGGCCTTCGCCAAGAGCCGCGGCTGGAAGAACCTGGCCGAGGAATTCGACGAATAAAGTGCCTCGCAATGTAAGGTACTGACAGACGCCGTACATTGACCCTGCGGAGGCAAGGGACTTGGCGGGCCTGCATCATGCATGCATGGGTGAAGCCGACATCGACGGCAACCGACAGCCTTGGCGAAGTCTGCGTCCTTCCCTTCGGCCGGGCGCCCGCCTGGCCTGCACGACAACGGGGCCCCGCGGCCCCGTTTTCCATTCCCACGTTAAAAAATGCCGTTTTTTACCGCGGTGCAGGCGCCGCCGTGATGTTATTTTATTGCCAGCTGTTTAATTGAACGCATTACACATCGACAGGAGGCGGCAATGAAAGGTGCAGGCGGAACCAGCGGCGGTGCGGGCCAGTTTTTTCTCGGCCTGATTCTGATGTGCGGCGGCTTTTATCTGCTGCTGAATGCGGTGGTGGTGAATTCCACCTTCGGCATGGGGGCGCACCTGTTCGGCATCGGCGGCTATGGCGTGACCGGCGGCATGATCCTGATTCCGCTGGTGATCGGCATCGTCATGATCTTTTATAACGCGCGTAACTTCTTCGGCTGGCTGCTGGCGGTCGGCGCCTTCGGCGCGATGGTGTTCGGCGTGATTGCATCGGTCAGCATGAACCTGCGCACGATGTCGGCGTTCGAGCTGATCTGCATCCTGGCACTCGCTTTCGGCGGCCTCGGGCTGTTCCTGCGTTCGCTGCGCGGCCAGGCGCAGGAAGAGCGCGACCAGGCGCGCGCGCGGCTGCGCTCCTGATCCGGCTGCGAAGGCTTACTTCGCCCAGTAATCCAGCACCAGCGAGCGCGCCAGCACGGCACCCAGCGTGCCGACGAAGCGCTGGTGCTCGGGATGGCCCAGGTAGGTGTCGCGGTCTTCGGCATTGGCGAACGTCAGCGTGAAGCAATGCGTGAAGCCGTCGTTCAAGCCTTCCGGACTGACGTTGGTGCCCCATTCATAGGCGGTGATGCCGGGCACGGCGGACGGCAGCGCCTTGAAACCGTCGACGATGGACTGGACCTGCTCGGCGCTGGCCTCGTCCTTGAAGGCAAACAGGACGACGTGGCGCAGGGTGGAAGATGGGTTGGTCATGATCGGTCATGTTAACAAGGGACCATCATCTTAGCATCGCCCCACGCGCCCTGCAGGTTAGCGCTGGCGGGCCCGCTGGCCATGCTGACCGAAGCGCGGCCGCCGGGCGGCTAGGGAGCGCGGTGATAAAGCGCGCATTTTCGGGTGTGCCGGTATGGGATGATATGGCCCTACCGATAACGACAACGACGCCTGACTATGAACCCCGGTTCCCGCCCGCATCAACGATTTCTGTCATGGACCAGCACCGCGATCCTGTCGGGCGCATGGCTTTGGTCCGGTGCGGCGCATGCCGGGGAAACGCTCGCGGAACGCAGCGAACGCATGGAAACCGAAGCGATCGAAAGAATGCTGGGCGACGGCCTGTGTGCGGGCGCCGTGGACGCGATCAAGTCCGGCCTGGCGGCGAAGAAGCCCTACATCATGCTATTGGCCGGGAACATGTACGAGGAAGGATTGTGCGTCAAGCCGGACTGGGACAAGGCGGCCGGACTCTACATGCGCGCGCACGAGGCGGGCCAGCGCCATGCGATCCAGCGGCTGGCGGCGGGGTATGCCCGTCCCGGCCGGGACAACGGCATGGCCATCTGGTGGGCCGCCCGCAGTGGCGATCACATCACGTATCCGTCGCGCTGCATTCCCGCCGCCGACCCAATGAACGACCAGGACGGCTTCAACAGGGCCTTGGAAACCATGCCGCCGGCAACCTTCCAGAGCTGCGTCTACTTTATCGGCGTGGTGAACGAACTGGTGTCCCAGGTCCGCTATCCACGCGTGGCCTTGCGCAACAGCGTGTCGGGCAGTTTCAACATGGCGTTCGTCCCGGCCAACGGCACCATCACCTGGACAGTCGACCAGCTCGACGTGGACGAGAATTCACCCGGCGCTTTTTTTCGCAACCTGGCCAACGAGGAACTGGATAATCCGCGCGAGATCAGGAACAGCCTGGTCAACTACTTGAAAGGCAAGAGTAACTTCGCGCTGGCGCGCTACCCGCGTCCTGCAGGCGATTTTGCGCTGGATGAGGTTTATCGTTACCGGCACATCTTCATGATCGAGAAGTGGTGAGCCGCCTGCGTTTGCTAACAATCCTGCGCGATGTCGATGAGTTGCTGACGCAACCAGGCATGTGCTGGATCATTCGTCTGGAAATTGTGCCACTGCATGCACAAGCGTAGTGTCGGCATGTCCATCGGTGCGGGCAGGACGCGTATCGGGAAGCGACGCGCACTGTCATGGGCCAGACGCGTTTGCATCGTCGCAATCAGGTTGGTCCCCACGACCATCGGTGCCATCGACGTGAAATCGTGCGTGATGATGCTGACGCGGCGCACCGTGTTGCTGGTTTCGTAGTGGCGCTCGGCCACCGTGGGTTCGGCAGTCCGCCCCATGTGGGTAGCGACGTGTGCGCAGCGCAGGAAAGTGGCAAGATCGAGGCTGTCGCCGACCTCGGTGTTCCCTTCCCAGACGACGCAGCTGTAGGTCTCCTGGAACAACAGCGCATGCGGATGTTCGAGGTCGAGATAGGTGTCCGGCACGATCGAGAGCTCGGTATCGCCGCGGCGCAGCGAGTAGCCCGTATTGTCGATCTGGGGACGCAGTTCGATCGTGATGAAAGGCGCCAGCGTCTGCAGGCGCTGCACCAGCGGCCCGATCAGGATCGGCACGGCGTAATCCGAGACCGTGATACGGAAGTGCCGTCGTTCGGTGGCAATCGATAATGCCGGGCGGATCGATACGGTCGCCTGGATCTGCAACAACAGTTGACGCACCGGGTCGGCCAAGTCGCGACCCAGCGGCGTCAGTTCCAGTTTCCGGCCCACCTGCACCAGCAACTCGTCTTCGAAGTACACGCGCAGTCGCGCCAGCATGCCGGAAATGGCGGATTGACTGACATTCAGGCGCTGCGCAGCCGCCGTGGTTTTCTTTTCGTCGAGCAGCGCATCCAGCGCGACCAAGAGATTCAAATCCAACCGGTTAAAGCGCATACGAGATCGACCTTCTCATACATCTACCACATTTGTAGATAGCTGCTATTTGCCATCTGGCATCCATACATAATGCGCCACATTTAAAATACTTGCAATAAAGTTAACAAGAGGCAACTAATTGCCCATATTTAATTGATTATAAGTGATTATGAAATTTAATTTATTCAAGGCAATATTAATCGGGTTTGGCGCAGTCGTGGCCCACGGCGTTTCCGCCGAACCCGTCAGCACCCAGGCAGCCCTGCAGGCCAAGCAAATCCGTCTCGACGTACAGGAAAAACAAAAGCAGATCGCGGCCGAGAGCGGCGCGGATACCCCGGCCGCCACGCCGGCGCCGAGCGCCCCGCTGGAGTTGCCCATCGATGAAACCGATTCACCGGGAGCGACCAAGTGATGCAAGCCGCTTTCAATCCTTCACGCAAGAATCTGGCCGCCAGCGGCCTGTTGGCGTTGACCCTGGGCCACCTGGCCGTTGCGGCAGCCTATGACGTCACGCCGCGCGCGACGCCGATGGTCGGCAATGATGTCGATGCGCGCGTCGGCGCCATGATCGACAACATGAGCACCTCGCAAAAAATCAATTTTATCCGCGTCAATGACGGCCACATGATCCCGGTGCTGCCATCGCAAGGCTTGGCCGGTACCCTGGCTTATGACTCGTCGATGGGCGTCAACAAGAATGCGGCCACCTTCGGCGCGCAATACCCGTCGCCGTCGGCATTGGCGGCCAGCTGGTCGATCAACCGCGCCAAGCAGTTTGGCTTGGCAATCGCCTACGAAACCCGCCAGGCCGGCGCCCAGCAAATGCTGTCGCCGGGCGTCAACCTGTATCGGGCGCCCTACAGCGGCCGCGCTGCCGAATACCTGTCCGGTGAAGATCCCTTCCTCGGCGCCGTGCTCGGACCTGCCGTCGCCAATGCCATCCAGACCCAGGGCATCCAGGCCGTCGGCAAGCATTACATCGCCAACGACAACGAAGCGAACCGTCACCTGGTCGACGTCAGGGTAGACGAGCGTACCTTGCGCGAGCTCTACATGCCCGGCTTCGAATCATTGGTCAAAAATGCCAACGTCGCTTCGATCATGTGCGGCTTCAACAAGATCAACGGCGATTACGCCTGCGAAAACCATCACCTGATTACCGAGGTGCTGAAGGGCGAATGGGGTTTCCAGGGTTTCGTGATGAGCGACTTCAATTCGATTCACCATGCACAGAAAGGCGCCTGGGCCGGCACCGACCTGGACATGCCGAGCGGCTTGCAGTTCACCGAAGCGAATATCTGGGACTACCTGTACAGCAATCAGCTGACGATGAACGTGCTCGACGACAAAGTGCGCCGCAACCTGCGCGCCATGGTCAGCTACGGTTTCGACAAGGGGTTGCCGGTGCCCGGCACGCTCGATCGCTCGTATGGCGCCGCCGCATCCCTGGCCATGGCCCGCGAAGGTATCGTCCTGTTGAAGAACGACGGTGCGTCGACCCGTTCGCGGCACGCGCTGCCACTCGACACGAACGCCAAGGTCGCCGTCATCGGCGACCTGTCCATGCAAATGCCGGGTTCGCCATTCGGCACTGCCTGGGCGCCGCCGACCACCTACGTCACGACGATGGCGGGCCTGCAGCAGTTGAACGTCGATCCGGCCAACATCACTTACATTTCGTCGATGTCGCTCAACCCGGTCGAGTCGGTCTGGTACCAGGGCGAAGCCGCCCGTAACGGTGCCCAGCCTGCCACCGGCCTGACGGCCGAGTATTTCGATAACACCACCCTCGCCGGCAAGCCTGTCGTCACGCGCACCGAGCCCGGCCTGGCCATGAATTTCCTGTCTGGACAGAACGTCACCAACGCCGGCCGCACTGCCGTCGAGGGCTTCTCGACCAACGGCGGCGCGTTCTCGGCACGCTTTACCGGCACCTTCAAGCCCACCATCTCGGGCGAACAGGTCTTCAAGATCCGCGCTGATGGCGCCTACAAACTGTGGATTGACGGCAAGCTGATCATCGACTTCGACGGCGCCCCCGTGTCGGGCGACGTGATCGATGCCCTCAGCCACTTCGGCAAGACCGTCAAGCTCAAGGCCGACAGGTTCTACAGCGTCAAGCTGGAATTCCGCCGCCTCGACGGCGCCTATTTCCCTGTGCTGGGCGGCATCAACGGTATCCAGATGAGCTGGGCTTCGCTGGCAGCACCGGACTTGTCGAAGTATGACGCCGTGGTGGTGGGCGTAGGCATGAATGCCGAATACGAAGGCGAAGGTTTCGACCGCAGCTTCGATCTGCCGGAGTACCAGGCCGACATGCTGTCGAACGTCACCAAGGAAAACAAGAACACGATCGTCATCATGCATGGCGGCGCGCCGTTCAACATGCGGCCATGGTCGAGCAAAGCAAGCGCCATCCTGGAAGCATGGTACTCGGGCCAGTACGCGGGGCAGGCGCTGGCTGAAATCATCTACGGTAAAGTCAATCCGTCCGGTAAGCTGCCGGTCACCATCGGCAAGAACGAAAGCGATTACCCCAGCTATGCCAGCTATTCGAACGTCGACGATTATTTGCCGGCCGGCTTGTTCGGCTACCCGGCTACCAAGGCCAAGACGGTGTTGAACTATTCGGAAGGCTTGTTCACCGGCTACCGCGGTTTCGACAAGACCAATACCAAGCCTTTGTATCCGTTTGGTTTCGGCTTGTCGTACACGAGCTATGCCTATAGCGACTTGAAGCTGTCCAGTAACACGCTCAAGGGCGCGGAAACCGTCGACGCGACCTTCACCCTGACCAACCGCGGCGACATGGATGGCTTCGAAGTGGCGCAACTGTACGTCAGCCCGGCCAAGACGGCGGTCGACCGTCCTGAAAAAGAGCTCAAAGGCTTTGCCAAGGTGTTCCTGAAAGCGGGACAGAGCAAGCGCGTGACGATTCCTCTCGATGCCCGTTCGCTAGCCTACTATGTCCAGAACACGGACACGTGGAACGTCGATGCATCGAAGTTCACGATCCGCGTCGGCGGTTCGTCGGACGAGCTGCCCTTGAAGGACGTGTTGACGGCGACGGCGCCGCAAAAACTCGGCACCAATACCTCGAATCCGCTGCCGCTGCCTGTGCGTCAGGCCGTGCAAGTGTCCGAAGATCAGAAGTATTAATTAGTGGCTGGAATAGGAAATCCGCGCACGCGGGTTTTCTATTCGGAATAAAAGCCCCAATCGATTCATAATGGAATTTCCGATAAGCAGTCTTCCCATACGGAATAAACTGCTTATCCTTTCTCCAGGCGAGGCAGGGGTCAGATGAACCAGAGCCTTCGTGGCAGGATGACGTCGATATCGACCAGCAACGTCCGCTCTCTTCATAGTGTGTAGCGGTTGCCTGAAAAAATCTGACGGGCCGGACAAAGCATTCGGCCTACGCGAGATCGGTATTATTGGTCGAGGCTGGCCAGCGCCCAGCACTGGGTCCAGGAAAAGATCGCGTTGCGCTGCTCGTTGCTGAGGCCATCGACCAGCATCTCGCTCAGGAAACCGGCGACGTTGGTGCGTACGTTGCGGGGGAGGAAAGCGGCCGTTGCGACCGACGACTCGACGTCGGGATGGACGCTCGACATCATGATTTGAACAACAAGCTCGGCCTGCTCGGTCCAGCCGGCATCGTCAACATAGGTCATGAGCGCGACAACGCTGTCTGGAAGAGTCGTTTGGGTTTGCATGGGCGGCGCACTCGTCGAAGGGTGGATAAGCCGTCGAGAATACAGCAGTCGCGTAAGCGCAGGATGAATTCCGCACCAAGCAGGCATATCAGTGGCAAGTCTTGCAACGACAACGTGGCGTGGCTGGTACACCGGTGATGTGAGTGGCAAGTCTGGCACCGGATCGGATAGGTGAGATCCTTTACCGGTACACCTGCATTATTTCACGGCATTAGCACTTTCACGAAGCGCATCCGCTTTTCCCGATAACCCTGCCGTTCATAGAATCGGTGCGCCCGGATGCGCGCCACATTGCTGGACAGTTCGAGTTGCGCGCAGCCCTGTGCGCGGGCAAAGATTTCGGCCGCCTGCAGCAACGCGGCGCCGATGCCGCCGCTGCGCTGCGCATCGTCGACCACCAGCGCGGACAGCAGCGCCCAGCGCTCCGGCACGTGCAGCGGCGCCATCACGTGCACCACCGCCACGCCGGCGACGGTATCGCCTTCCTGTGCGACCAGCACCCGCATCGTGTCGCCGGCCGGCGCCGCGGCCAGCCGCCGGGCCAATTGTGCGGCGTCGTTCGGGTAGCCGAGCTGGCCGAACAGGGCGGCGATGCGCTCGAGGTCTGCGGAAGCGGCTTCACGAATCGTCATGCGCTGGTCGAGCCAGCCGGTTCGGCCGCGCCGCCGACCAGCAGCGCAGCGCCGTCGAAGCGGGTGCGGATCAGGCAATCGCGCCCGGTGGCACGGCCCTGGCGCAGGGTCAGCCCCTGGCCCAGCGCCACGCTCAGGGCGCCCGCCGCGACGCCGGTGGCGCTGTCTTCCAGCGCCGGATCGAGGTGGTTGAAGTTGCGGCCTTCGTAGTCGCCGTCCGGGCGGCGGCACCAGGCGTAGATGCCGTTCACGCCGTTTTGCCGGCCCCAGTCGGCGATGGCCGCGAGGTCCGGCGCCAGCGCGTACAGTGCGTCCGTGTCCGCCACTTCCACCAGCAGCTTGGGACTGCCGACCGAGGCCACGCGCGGCGGCGAGGGCAGGGCGATGGCGGGTGCGGCCAGCAGCGCGCTCAGTTGCGCACTCAGTTGCGCCGGCGTGAGGTCGATGGCGGGCAGCGCTTGTGGCGCCAGCTTCACGAAATAGGCGTT
>JAKOOD010000625.1 GCA_022701635.1 Burkholderiaceae bacterium
TGATCGACAACGGCATCGCGGCGCTGCTGCGGCGTGCGTTTGCCGGCGAGTCGGTACGGCTGCCTGCCGTCCGCTATGACGTGGCCGCGATCAAAGGCACCGGACCGGTACGCTGGGTCAGCGCCCAGGCACATGCGGTCAAGGATCCGGCGGGGCGCACGCTCGAAGTCATGCTGATGCACGAGGACATCACGGAGCGCATGGAGACCGAAGCCACCCTGCGCATGCGCGAAGAGCGCTTTCGCTCGCTGGTGATGACGACCTCGCAGATCGTCTGGACCAATACCCCCGATGGCCGGGTCGAGGAGGATTCGCCGTCGTGGCGTGCCTTTACCGGCCAGACCTACGAGGAATGGAAAGAGTTCGGCTGGCTGGATGCGGTGCATCCCGACGATCGCGAGAAAACCAAAGCGCTGTGGGTGGCCTGCGTGGCCGCGCGCGCCGTGTTCGAGACCGACTACCGCGTGCGCCGCCCCGACGGCAGCTACCGCTGGATGGCCGTGAAAGGCGTGCCGCTGTTCGGCGCCGACGGCGCGATCCGCGAATGGATCGGCGCGAATACCGATATCCATGACAAGGTCGTGGCGCAGGCGGAGGTCGTCCAGCGCCTGCACCGCGAAAAGCGCAACGCCGCGCTGCTGGCCAAGGTGGCGCAGGCCTCGCGCACCCTGCATACGGCACTGGCCAGCGACGGCATGGCCAACGCGCTGGTGGACGAGGTGCGCGATATCCTCGACGTGCACCAGGCGGTGGTGTCGCTGACCGAAAGCGACAGCTGGTCGCAGGGCATCACCGCGGTCTCGCTGTCCGACAAATACGCGGCGTTCCGCACCTATGCGGTCAAGACCGACGGTAGCGGCATCTATGCCGAAGTCTGCCGCACCAACCAGGTGATGCGCCTGACCCAGGCGCAGCTGGAAGCGCGTCCGGCGTGGAAGGGGTTCGGCAGCCATGCCCACGCCCATCCGCCGATGCGCGGCTGGCTGGCCGTCCCCCTGATCGACCGTGCCGGCCGCAACATCGGCCTGATCCAGGCCTCGGACAAGATCGAAGGCGAGTTCACCGAAGAAGACGAGGCCATCCTCGTGCAGCTGGCCTCGATCGCGTCGAACGGCTTCGAGAATGCGCGGCTCTACGGTTCGCTGCAGGAGCAGGACCGGCGCAAGGACGAATTCCTGGCCATGCTGGCCCACGAACTGCGCAATCCGCTGGCGCCGATTTCCGCCGCCGCCGACATGCTCAGGATCGGCACGGCCAACCAGGAACGGGTACGCCGGGCGAGCGACGTCATCAGCCGCCAGGTGCGGCACATGACGTCGCTGGTCGACGATTTGCTGGACGTCTCGCGCGTGACCCGGGGCCTGGTCCAGCTCGATGCGTCGGTGCTCGACCCGATGACGATCGTGGCCAATGCCGTCGAGCAGTCGCGGCCCATGATCGAGGCGCGCGGCCATGCGCTGGCGGTCGACGGCGACGCCGGCGGGGCGCGCATCCTCGGCGATGCGCATCGCCTGGTGCAGGTCGTGGTCAACCTGCTCAACAACGCGGCGAAATACACGCCGAACGGCGGGCGCATCGCGCTGCTGGTCGCGCGCGAGGCGTCGACGGTGACGATCAGCGTAAGCGACAACGGCGTCGGCATCGACGCCCAGCTGCTGCCTTACGTATTCGACCTGTTCACGCAGGCCCAGAGGTCGCCCGACCGGGCCCAGGGTGGCTTGGGCATCGGCCTGGCCCTGGTGAAAACCATCATGACCCTGCATGGCGGCACGGTGACGGTACACAGCCATGGCCTCGGGCACGGCAGCGTGTTCAGCGTCACGTTCAGGGTGGCGGCGGCGCCTCCGGCCACGCCAGATCCAGCAGGGCCATCAGACGCCGCGCATCGAACGGCGCCCGCACCTTGATGTCGTTGTCGAAGTAGCAGTACACATCCCGGCGCGCTGCCGCCGGCGGCGCCACCTGTGACACCAGCCGCGCATCGGGCGGCTGCTTCCCCGCGCTCCACAAGCGGACCTTGTCCGCCCAGCGCGCCAGCGCATCGTCCGCGTAGCCGCTCGCATACAGTGCATGCTCGCCGTGCAGCCGGATGTACATGAAGTCGGCGGTCACGTCTTCGTCGTTCGGGAACTTGCCGGCGCTGTCGGCCACCACCAGCGCCACGTTATATGTGCGCAGCAGGGCGATGAAGGCATTGTCGCGGAAGCTGTCGTGGCGGATCTCGATCGCGTGCCGCAGCGGGCGCACGGCGTCGATCTCGAGCCATTCGCGGCCGTTCATCTTGCCGTCGTGCCTGCGCGCGAGCGCCAGTGCCTCGCCGGTGTCGCGCGGGAGCATGCGCAGGAAGGATTCGACCTTGTCCGGCTCGAAGCGCAGCTGCGGCGGGAACTGCCACAGGATCGGGCCGAGTTTTTCGCGCAGCGCGAACACGCCCGAAGCCAGCACGTTGGCCAGCGGCGTGTCGATGCCGCGCAGCTTGAGCATGTGGGTGATGAAACGGTTGCCCTTGACCGCGAACACGAAGCCCGGCGGCGTGGCCGCGTACCAGGCCGCGTAGCTCGCCGGCCGCTGCAGCGAATAAAAGGAACCGTTGATCTCGATGGTAGGCAGGGAGCGCGCGGCGTACTCCAGCTCGCGCGCCTGGACCAGGCCGGCCGGATAGAACACGCCGCGCCACGGTGCGTAGCGCCAGCCCGAGATGCCGATGTGGATTGCCATCCCCCAATCTTAGAAGGAGGGCGGTCACGGCTCGGTGCACTGACGAACCGTGTCCGGCCAGGCGGGTCGAATCAGCGCGCTGTGTTTACGACCGGCAACTCGATCGCGCTGTCCATGCCCGGCGCGTGGTAGACGCGCTGGTTCGCCTTGCGGTAGTCGCCCGGCTTGGCATGGAAGATGTTCGGCACGAAGGTCTGCGGGTTGCGGTCGTACAGCGGGAACCAGCTCGACTGGATCTGCACCATGACGCGGTGGCCCGGCAGGAACACGTGGTCGACGTTGGGCAGCGCGAAGCGGTAGCGCTCGGCCTTGTTGGCCGGGATCGCCAGCGGCTTGTCGAGGCCCTGGCGGTAGCGGCCGCGGAAGATGTCCATCGCGATCGGCAACTGGTAGCCGCCCAGTTCCGGCTGGGCCGCGACTTCGTCCGGGTAGACGTCGATCAGTTTCACGACCCAGTCGCTGTCGGTGCCGCTGGTCGAGGCGAACAGGTTGACCATCGGCTGGCCGGCCAGCTGCAGCGGAGCGGTGAGCGGTGCGGTCACGTAGGTCAGCACGTCCGGGCGGTCGGAGTAGGAACGCTGGTCGGTGACCAGCCACGGCTTCCACACCGTGCCTTCGCCCATGCGTACCGGACGCGGCACGAAGGGCACCGGCTTGGCCGGGTCGGACACGTATTCGTCGTAGGCGGCGGCCTTGACGTCACCTTTCTCGCGCATTTTCTCGAAACTGAGTCCGTAGCCGGTCGTGAGGTACAGCGACGTGGATGCCTGCGCCAGCGGCCACTGCTCGAGGCGGCGCCAGCGGTTGACGCCGGTCTGGTAGGACCATACCGGCGGCGTGTCGAAGGCCGGCGCGCCCTCCTTCAGGTACTGGTTAAAGAAGGGCAGCATGACCTCGCGCCGGAATTGCTGGGCGGTGTCGCCGCTGAATTTCAAGGCGCCGAGCGACGAGCCCTCGTAGTTCACGCCGCTGTGGCGCCACGGGCCCACCACCAGCGAATTCAGCTTGTTCTGCGTATCCTTCGGCTCCACCGCGGCATAGGTGGCGTAGGCGCCGTAGATGTCTTCCTGGTCCCAGCGCCCGACCACGGTCATGGTCGGCACCGTCAAGGGGCGCTTGGCCAGGATGCGGTCGAGCGCCTGCTCCTGCCAGAAGCTGTCGTAGGCCGGGTGCTCGAACAGTTTTTTCG
Source organism: Burkholderiaceae bacterium (assembly GCA_022701635.1). Lineage (GTDB taxonomy): Bacteria > Pseudomonadota > Gammaproteobacteria > Burkholderiales > Burkholderiaceae_D > Telluria > Telluria phyllosphaerae. Next base: position 3,908 of record JAKOOD010000625.1, read on the forward strand.
TGAAGTTCAGCTGGTCGACGCCGTACAGGTGCGCGAAGTCGGCGGTCGAGCCGGCGCGCAGGAAGGCGTCGTAGTCGTCCCAGGTGCCGGTCACGATCTGCTGGCCTTCGCCGCGCGCCGCGTTCTGGCTGGCGATGTACGACAGGTTCGGATTGCGGAAGGCGCCGTTGTGGAACCAGTCGTCGCCGCGCCAGCCGTCGACCATGGGACTCATCGGCACCGCCGCCTTGAGCGCCGGGTGCGGCTCGGCCAGCGCCATCAGCACGGTGAAACCTTCGTACGAGGAGCCGACCATGCCGACCTTGCCGTTCGACTGCGGGATGTTCTTCACCAGCCAGTCGATGGTGTCGTAGGCATCGGTGACGTGGTCGACCTGCGTGTTGTTGAGCGGACCGCGCACCGGACGCGTCATCACGTAGTCGCCTTCGGAGCCATACTTGCCGCGCACGTCCTGGAACACGCGGATATAGCCGTTCTCGATGAAGGCATCGTCGCCGTCGCCGAGGATCGCGCTGATGTGCGGGCTCTTCATGCGGCCGGCGCGGCGCGCCGCGTTGTACGGGGTGCGGGTCAGCATGATCGGTGCCTTGGCGGCACCCGTTGTCACCTGTTTGGGGATCACGACCACGGTGTACAGCTTGACGCCGTCGCGCATCGGGATCATGAACTCCTGCTTGACGTAGTCGGCGTTCGGGACCGTCGTGGAGAATTTTGCGCTGGGGATGTCGGGCGCCATCGGCGCCGTCTGGGCCGAGGCGGCGCCGTGCAGGGTGAACAGGGCAAGGGAAAGGGTGGACAGGGACAACAGGCGCGGCATCGGAGATCTCCAGACGGTTGAGCAAGCTGCAACCTTGTTAAAAGTTGCATCGAAGCATAGTACCGAAGCTGAAGATCCCCTGCAATCCGCGCTTGTCGTCGTGATCCGTCAGCGGTGCCCGTCGGCGCCGCCCCGGCCGCAGCCTCAGGCCGGCAGCAGCGTACGCGGGCGCGTGCCCCGCACGGCGGCGCCGTGCACTTTGAACACGCTGAACACCTCGCCCAAATGGCGCGCCTGTTCGTTCATCGAGGCCGCCGCCGCCGCGGCTTCCTCGACCAGCGCGGCATTCTGCTGGGTCGCGTTGTCCATCTCGGCGATCGCCTGGTTGACCTGGGCGATGCCGGCCTGCTGCTGTTCGCCGGCATTGGCGATCTCGCCGATGATGTCGTTGACGCGGGTGACGCTGGCGACGATCTCGCGCATCGTGCCGCCGGCCTCGGTCACCAGCTTGGCGCCGGCGCCGACCTTGGCCACCGAATCGTCGATCAGCGTGCGCACTTCCTTGGCGGCGGTGGCCGAGCGCTGCGCCAGGCTGCGCACCTCGGACGCCACCACGGCGAAGCCGCGCCCCTGCTCGCCGGCGCGCGCCGCTTCCACCGCCGCGTTCAGTGCCAGGATATTGGTCTGGAAAGCGATGCCGTCGATCACGCCGATGATGTCGGCGATGCGGCGCGCCGAAGCGTCGATCGCGTCCATGGTGCTGACCACCTGCTCGACCACGGCGCCGCCACGCTGGGCCACTGCCGCCGCTTCCGAGGCCAGGCCGCTGGCGTGACGCGCATTGCCGGCATTTTGCTGGACGGCGCCGGTCAGCTGTTCCAGCGTGGCCGCGGTTTCCTCGAGCGAGCCGGCTTGCTGCTCGGTGCGGCTGGACAGGTCCTGGTTGCCGCTGGCGATCTGGCTGGACGCGCTGGCGATGGTGCGGATGCCGTTGTCGACTTCGCCGACGATGCCGGACAGGCTGTCGTTCATGTCGCGCAGCGCGCGCAGCAGGCGTGCCGTTTCGTCGTTGCCATGCGCCTCGATCGCGGTGGTGAGGTCGCCCGCCGCGACCTGGTCCGCCAGGCGCACGGCGCTCGACAGCGGCCCGCGGATGCTGCGCGAGATCAGGTGGCCGACCAGCATCAGCAGGCCGGACAGCAGCAGCGCCGCGCCCGAGAACATCCACACGCGCGGCCAGAACACGGCGTCCAGCGCATCCATGTAGACGCCCGAGCCGAGCACCCAGCCCCACTCGGGCACGCCTTTCACGTAGGACAGCTTGGGCACCGGCGCCTGGTTGCCCGGTTTCGGCCACATGTACGACAGGAAGCCGCCACCCTGGGCGCGCACCAGGTCGACCATGGCCACGAACAGGTGCAGGCCGTTGGGATCGGCCTTGGCGCTCAGGTCCTGTCCCTGCAGCTTGGGCGACATCGGGTGCATCAGCATGCGCGGCTGCATGTCGTTGACCCAGAAGTACTCCTGGCCGTCGTAGCGCAGGCCGCGCAGCGCCTCCAGCGCCTCGCGCTTGGCCTGGGCTTCGGGCATGGCGCCGCTGGCGGCGAGCTGCTGGTAGCGTGTCACCACGCCGCTGGCGACGTCGACCGCCTGGCGCACGGTGCGGCCGCGCTC
>JAKOOD010000640.1 GCA_022701635.1 Burkholderiaceae bacterium
GCGCCGTCCAGGTTCATCTGGCAGGTGGCGTTGCCGTGGATGCCCATCTTTTCTTCGATGGCGCCGCAGAAGATCGGGTTGCGCTCGCCCGGCTGGCCGTCGGCGGTCGGCAGGAACTTCGGCACCAGGAACAGCGAGATGCCTTTCGAGCCTTCCGGCGCGTCCGGCAGGCGTGCCAGCACCAGGTGGATGATGTTGTCGGCGACGTCGTGCTCGCCAGCCGAGATGAAGATCTTGGAGCCGGTAATCTTGTAGGTACCGTCGCCTTGCGGCTCGGCCTTCGAGCGCAGCAGGCCCAGGTCGGTGCCGCAATGCGCTTCGGTCAGGCACATGGTGCCGGTCCACTCGCCCGAGGCCAGCTTCGGCAGGTAGGCCGACTTCTGCTCGTCGGTGCCGTGTTCCTTCAGGCACTCGTAGGCGCCGTGCGACAGGCCCGGGTACATCGACCAGGCCTGGTTCGAGGAGTTCAGCATCTCGTAGAACGAATTGTTCAGCGCCACCGGCAGGCCCTGGCCGCCGTATTCCGGATCGCAGGCCAGTGCCGCCCAGCCGCCTTCGACGTACTGCTTGTACGCTTCCTTGAAACCCTTCGGGGTGGTCACGGTCTTGGCGGCGGCGTCGTAGTGGCAGCCCTCGCGGTCACCGGTGTGATTCAGCGGGAACAGCACTTCCTGGGTGAACTTCGCACCCTCTTCCAGCACCTGGTTGATGATGTCGGCATCGACGTCTTCGTAACGGGGCATGCCCTTGTATTCTTCCGAGACGTTCAGGAACTCGTGCAGAACGAACTGCATATCCCGAAGTGGCGCGACGTACTGACCCATGTTGATCTCCTGAAGAAGGTAAAGATTATTGGTGTGACTAACTAATGTCTTGTTAATGCGGTGACTGCTTAAAGCGGCTGCACGGGCTGCGCGGGTTGTGTAGGCTGTGCCGCGTTCCGGTAGTTCTCGATCAGGCGCGCGAAGCCGCGGTGGGCGCGTTCGACGGCACCGGGGAGGCGCAGGAAACGCGCATCGTGATGCACCGCCAGCACCAGGCCATACATCTCGTAGACCAGCTGGTCGGCGTCGGTGCCGGCCTTGAGGTCGCCGCAATCGATGGCTTGCTGGGCACAGCGCACCAGCGCGCCCTGCCAGATGCGCACCATGCCGACCAGTTCCTCGCGGATCGGGCCGGGACGGTCGTCGTATTCGACGGCGCCACTGATGTAGATGCAGCCGGAAGCGATTTCGACCGACACGCGCTTGAGCCAGCGGTTGAACATCGCTTCCAGGCGCGGCAGGCCGCGTGCTTCCTTGATACTGGGGAAAAAGACTTCCTGCTCGAAGCGGCGGTGGTAGAGCTTGAGCACTTCGATCTGCAGGTCTTCGCGCGAACCGAAGTGGGCAAAGACACCCGACTTGCTCATGCTCATGCGATCTGCGAGCAGGCCGATGGTCAGCCCCTCGAGACCGTCTCGGCTGGCGAGCTCGAGCGCAACGTCGAGAATCGCTGCCCGCGTCATCTCGCCCTTGCGCATGCTCATGGATTTGGCTGAAGTGCTGATAATATCCCCGCGTGAATCGAAAAAATCCGAACGCTCGTACTATTATCTACCAGCCGTGAAATGTCAAACGGGAAGTTTAGAGGTGGGGTTCTACTCCATCACTCGCCCGCGCGGGTGATGGCCCGGCGGTCGCGCTTGGTCGGCCTGCCCTTGATCGTGCTGCCCGGCTCGGGGAACATGCGGCGCGCTTCCTGGTCGTTGGCGCGTTTCTGGATGCTGACCTCGGTTTCGCGGTAGAGCGCCTGCGCCACCGGTGCCGAACCGCGCGTGCCCGACAAGCCCTGGACGATCACTTCCCAGCGGCTCGAGCCGTTATCGATGAGAATCTTGTCACCCACCTTCACCGAGCGCGCCGGCTTGACGTTCTCGGCGTTGATCTTGATGCGGCCACGGTCGACGGCCTCGGCCGCCAGCGTGCGTGTCTTGAAGAAGCGCGCTGCCCACAGCCATTTGTCGATGCGTACGTTGTCGTTTTCAGTCATTGGAATCAATCAGCTAATCCCGACTCACGCGTAGCCGATGGCAAAGATACGCATGGTCAGTTTATATAAGAAATAAGCCGTCCCGTGCCCGCAACGCCGTACCCACGACAGTTTGCGCAGGTCTTCCAGCCCGACCGGCACGCCATCGGCGATGCCGTTCTGGATCTGCTGCGCCATGCTGGCGGCAAACCGGGCGTCGCGCACCACGACATTGGCTTCCTGATTGATAAATAGTGACAAGGCATCGCAATTACTAGACCCCACCGTGGCCCAGATGTCGTCGACCACCGCGACTTTCGCATGCAACTGGGTCTTGCGGTACTCGACGATGCGCACCCCCGCCTCCAGCAGTTCCCGATAAAAGGAGGCCGCCACCGCATCCTGCACCCGGAATTCGCCGACGCCGATCAGCAGGCAGACGTCGACGCCGCGCCGCGCCGCCTTGCACATGGCGTCGCGGAACCTGCGCCCCGGAGCGAAGTACGGCGTGGCCATCAGCACCCGCTTGCGCGCCTGGCCGATCGCCTGCAGGTAGGCGCGCTGGATGGTGCGCCGGTTGCGCAGGTTGTCGCGCACCACGAAACCGGCGCGCATCGGCCGTTCGCCCTGGGCCGGCGGCTTCTTGCGCATTTCCTTGAACAGTTTGACGCGGCGGCCCAGCGCCAGGTGGCCGGTGCGCGCCCATTGCGCCTGTGCTTCGCGGTGGATCTCGTCGACCAGCGGCCCGCGCACGCGCACCGCGAAGTCCCAGCGCGGCGCCGGCAGCGGCTCGTGCGGCTCGTAGTCGCACAGCATGTCGTCGTTGGTGTTGATGCCACCCACGAAGGCGACTTCATTGTCGACCACGGTGACCTTGCGGTGGCTGCGCGCGGCGCCGCGCTTGAACCAGGGATTGAACATGCGGTAATGCACGCCGGCCGCCGCGAAGGTTTCGCCCAGGCGGCATGCGGCCCGGTTGCCGGTACCGAACCAATCGGTCACCACGCGCACCTTGACCCCGCGCTTCGCCGCTGCGATCAGCGCGTCCGTAATCGCGCGCGCCGTCTCGTCCTCGGCATAGATATAGGTTTCGTACAGGATTTCCTGCTTCGCCGCATGCAGGGCCTCCATCAGGGCCGGCAGGTAGGTACTGCCGCTTTCGAGCAGGGTAACGTCGTTGTTCGCTACGTAGGTGACCGAGCGCATGACCCTACGCCAGCTGCAGGTTGGCGACGATCGGCGCGTGATCCGACAGGCGCGCCCACTGCGGGCCGTGCAGCACTTCGGCATGCTCGACCTTGAAACCGCGCACGTACATCCGGTCCAGGCGGAACCAGGGCATGGCCGCTGGGAAGGTGCGTGCAGGCACCAGACGCTGCTGGCGTCCCGCCACGTTGCGCACCAGGTCGCCGATACGCGACGAACGCCGTTCCAGCTCGTCGAAGACTTCGACCACGCCCAGCTTCAGGCGCAGGCAATCGCTCAGGGTATTGCGCCAGTCGTTGAAGTCGCCGGCGATGATGACCGGCTCGTTTTCACCTGCCGATTCCTTTACGCAATTGACCAGAGCATCGGTCTGACGGCGCCGGCTGCCTTCGAACAAGCCCAGGTGGACCACATAGCAATGGATGTTACCGGCCTCGGTTTCCAGGATGCAGTGCAGGATGCCGCGCTGCTCGTAGGCGTGATCGGAAATATCGTGGTTGTGCGTGTTCGCGATCGGATACGCGGACAGCAGTGCATTGCCGTGGTGGCCGTGATCGTACACCGCGTTCATGCCGTAGGCCGCATGCAGCGATTCGCCCGCGAAGAAGTCGTGCTGCGCCGCTTCCGGCCAGTGGTGATGGGGGCTGCGCACTTTTTCGCCATAGCGCGCCTGATGGCGATCGTGGCGCCCCTGCACTTCCTGCAGGAACACGACGTTCGCATCGAACAGGCCGATGGCTTTTTTCAGCGCCAGTACACGCGGCGTGCTGCGGAACGACGACACGCCCTTATGAATGTTATAAGTCGCAACACGTATTTTCATAAGAACATTTTAACCCCATCACTCGGAGTTTCTCTTCCGTGGCGTGGCAATCGTGCGGCGGGGTGGAGCGGCGCGGATACGGCCTGGAACAAACAGGGTATGGAAGGCGGAGAGCCTGGGGTGGAAGATGGCGGGATACTGCGGACCGCTCCAGATCGCCGGAGCGGTAATGACCGGAGCGTCTCAGGAAGCGGCAGCGGGGTGGAATTCGCTTGCCGGCAAGGTGCGGGCTTCAGGCGAAACGACCGGGTCGCGGTAGATCGGTTTGGTACGCAGCGGGCCCATCAATCGCAGGCCATTTAACAATTCGATGCAAAGACAATCGTTATCAACACCGACATCTTTTACTTTTTGCTCGGATTTTCGTTCGCTCATAGTTTCTCCAGTATCCCCGTTTGAACTTTACAAAACGTTAAGTCGACCCTGACGTCACTCTTGACATTAAACAAATATTTAATCGCTGTCAACCCAGTAAATATATTGTCCTGAGTCAATATATGCAAATTAAATTCTGTTACAAAGTGTGAAAATCAAATACATATAAACACAAATATATTTACAAGTGGTGATTTTTTTACATTTTTCCTTTGCTGTATTAAATATCCAACACCCTGTCGAGCACCTTTTGCTCCAAGGAACCGAAATCGACGCTACCGCGTGCACGCGGCCGTAAGAGCCCTACTTCCTGGTCCAACGCCAGCCGTCCTTCCTGGATCAGCAGGATGCGGTCGGCCAGCACCACGGCCTCTTGTACGTCGTGTGTCACCAGCACCGCCGTGAAGCCGCGCCGGGTCCACAGCGTTTCGATCAATTGCTGCATTTCGATGCGGGTCAGCGCATCGAGGGCGCCGAGCGGCTCGTCGAGCAGCAGCAACTGCGGTTCGTGCACCAGCGCGCGCGCCAGGGCCACGCGCTGGCGCTGGCCGCCCGACAGCACCGCCGGCCAGTCGCCGGCGCGTTCGGCCAGGCCGACGCTGGCCAGTGCGGCGCGCGCCCTTTCTTCAGCCACCCCGTCCCCATCGGCCAGGCCCAGCGCCACGTTCTGCAGCACGGTTTTCCAGGGCAGCAGGCGCGCGTCCTGGAACATCATGCGCACTTCGGGCTGGCTGCCGTCGCTGCCGATGCGCAGCTGGCCGCCATCCGGCCGTTCGAGCCCGGCGATGGCGCGCAGCAGCGTGCTCTTGCCGCAGCCGCTGCGTCCGACCACGGCGACGAATTCGCCCGGCGCGATCTCGAGGTCGATCGCGTCGAGCACGGTGCGTCCGCCGTAGTGCTTGCTGAGACCGCGCAGGCGCAGGGGTACGCCGTGCCGGCTGCCGTGGAGCGCCTGGTCGACCGTACGGCTGACCTGTTTTTCTTCGATGGGATTGATTTGCATGACTGCCTCGGTACTCATTGGTATGCCGGATTCCAGCGCAGGAAATGCCGCTCCAGCCCGCGTGCCGACCAGTCGGCCGCCTTGCCCAGCAGCGCGTACAGCAGCACGCCGACCAGCACCACGTCGGTCTGCAGGAACTCGCGCGCATTCATGGTCATGTAGCCGATGCCGGCCTGGGCCGAGATGGTTTCGGCGACGATCAGGAGCACCCACACCAGCCCCAGCGAAAAGCGCACGCCGACCAGGATCGAGGGCAGCGCGCCGGGCAGGATCACGTCGCGGTACAGGGACCAGCCGGACAGGCCGTAGCTGCGCGCCATTTCGATCAGGCCGGCATCGACCGAGCGGATGCCGTGGAAAGTGTTCAGGTACATCGGGAAAAACACCCCGATCGACAGCAGGAACAGCTTGGCCGCCTCGTCGATGCCGAACCACAGGATCACCAGCGGGATCAGGGCCAGGGCCGGAATGTTGCGGATCATCTGCAGGGTGGTGTCGAGCAGGGTGGCGGCGCGCCGGCTGCTGCCGTTGAGCAGGCCCAGCAGCAAGCCGAGGCCGGCGCCGACCGCGAAACCCGCGATCGCGCGCCACAGGCTCACTTTCAGGTGGGTCCACAGCTCGCCCGACAGCGCCAGGTTCCAGAACGCCGTCGCCACCGCCCAGGGTTCGGGCAGGATGCGGCTGGACAGCAGGCCGGTGTGCGCCGCGGCCTGCCATACGACCACCAGCAGGATCGGCAGTGCCCAGGGTGCCAGCGCGGCCGACAGACGCGCCAGCGGCCGCGCTGGTCGCGCTACTGGAGCCGATACCGGAGAAGACGCGGCCATCACGCCACCTTCTTGTCTTTGGGAACGATATCGCTGGCCATCACCTCGCCGAACGGCCCGGTCAGCGAGAGTTCCCCACCCTGCTTGCCTTTGCCGAGCAGCGGGAACACCAGCTCGGCGAAGCGGTAGGACTCTTCCAGGTGCGGATAGCCGGACAGGATGAAGGTCTCGATGCCGAGGTCGGCATACTCGCGCATGCGCGCCGCCACCGTTTCCGGATCGCCCACCAGCGCGGTACCGGCGCCGCCACGCACCAGGCCGACCCCGGCCCACAGGTTGGGCGAGACTTCCAGCTTGTCGCGGCGTCCGCCGTGCAGGGCCGCCATGCGGCGCTGGCCGACCGAATCCATCTTCGCGAACGCGGCCTGGGCCTTGGCGATGACCTCGTCGTCCAGGTGGCTGATCAATTCGTCGGCGGCCTTCCACGCTTCTTCATTGGTCTCGCGCACGATCACGTGCAGGCGGATGCCGAACTTCAAGGTGCGGCCGTGCTTCGCGGCGCGGGCGCGGATGTCGTTCAGCTTTTCGGCCACGGCGGCCGGCGGCTCGCCCCAGGTCAGATACACGTCCATCTGCTCGGCGGCCAGCTCGTGCGCGGCTTCCGACGAGCCGCCGAAGTACAGCGGCGGATAGGGTTTCTGCACCGCCGGATACAGCGTGCGCGCGCCCTTCACGGTGATGTGCTTGCCTTCGAAATCGTAGCCCTTGGCACCGCCCTCCCCGGCCATCGAGGCGCGCCAGACGCGGAAGAATTCATCCGAGATCTCGTAGCGCTCGGCGTGGTCGGCAAACAGGCCGTCGGCTTCCAGTTCGCCCTGGTCGCCGCCGGTCACCACGTTGATCAGCAAACGCCCGCCCGACAGGCGGTCGAAGGTCGAGGCCATGCGCACCGACAGGCCGGGCGTCGACAGGCCGGGACGGATCGCCACCAGGAACTTGAGCTTGCGGGTTTCGTGGATCAGCGACGAGGCCACGATCCAGGCATCCTCGCACGAGCGCCCGGTCGGCAGCAGCACGCCCTCGTAGCCGAGGGTATCGGCGGCCACCGCGACCTGGCGCAGGTAGTCGCCGTCGACCGTGCGCGCGCCGCGGCTGGTGCCGAGGTAGCGGCTGTCGCCGTGGGTGGGAAGGAACCAGAAAATATGTGGAGTCGACGACATCATTCAGTCCTTGGCCAGGAGTTCGGTGGGCGGCTGCGCCTCGCGCACCGCGATCGGTTTCGGTATCAGCTTGAGCTGGTAAAAGGCATCGGCGATGTCTTGCTGCGCGCGCAGCACTTCCGGCGTGACGGCTTTCACGCCATACGCATAGCGCCCGCCCGCCAGCGCCACCACGTCGGCCGGCAAACCGGTCTGCGCCGCCAGGATCGCGCTGACTTCCTGCGGATGGTCCTTGCCCCAGGCGTCGACCTTGCCGATCTCGTCGAGCACGAGGCGCACCACGTCCGGGTGCTGGCGCGCGAACTCGCGCGACGACAGATAAAACTGGTGGTTGGCGACCAGGCCCTGGCCGGTGGCCAGCACGCGTGCGCCGAGCTGCTTCTCGGCCGCGGCCAGGAACGGATCCCAGATCGCCCAGGCATCCACGGCGCCGCGCTCGAAGGCGGCGCGCGCGTCGGCCGGCGGCAGGTACACCGGCTGGATGTCGCGCCAGGCGACGCCCGCCCTTTCCAGCGCCTTCACCAGCAGGTAATGGACGTTGGAGCCTTTGTTCAGGACGATCTTCTTGCCCTTCAGGTCGGCCAGCGAACGCAGCGTGGAGTTTTTCGGCACCACGATCGCTTCCGAGTTGGGCGATGGCGGTTCGTTGCCGACATAGGCCAGGCCGGCACCGGCCGCCTGGGCAAAGATCGGCGGGGCTTCGCCGACGGTGCCGAAATCGATGCTGCCGACGTTCAGGCCTTCGAGCAGCTGCGGCCCGGCCGGGAACTCGGTCCACTTGACCTTGATGCCTTTCGCCGCCAGGCGCGGCTCCAGCGTGGCGCGGCCCTTGAGCAGGGTCAGCGTGCCGTATTTCTGGTAGCCGATGCGGATTTCCTGCAGCGGCGCGGCGGCGGCGCGGCCGGCGCTGCCGGCGAGTACAGCACCGGATGCGGCGGCAAACAGCAGGCCGAGCGTGCGCCGGCGCTGGCGCCCATGGTCGATATGGTCGGTCATATTGTTCCTGTCAGGCGTGGAGGGTTGCGGACGCGGGCGCCAGCGCGGACAGCGAACCCGCCGCCTTGCGCAGCAGTGCACCTTCCAGTTCGTGGGCCAGCTGTTCGACGCCGGCGTCGATGCGCGCGGCGATCACAGGTACCGGCAGCACGCCCTTGTCGGCATCCCAGGGCAGCTGCGCGGCATGGGCGTAGATGCTGGGCAGGATGTGGCGCGGCGCCAGCGAGGCCAGCACCGGCCGCAGCGCATAATCGAGGGCCAGCATGTGCGACTGGCTACCGCCGGTCGCCAGCGGCAGCACCAGCTTGCCAGCCAGGCCGTCCTGCGGCAGCAGGTCGAGGAACAGTTTCAGGACGCCGCTGAACGACGCTTTATAGACAGGGGTGCCGACGACGATGGCATCGGCCTCGCGGACCAGTGCGACGGCCTCAAGAATGGCGGGATCGCTCGTATCGGCGCGCAGCAAGGCTTGCGCCGGCAGGTCGCGTACTTGCAGCGCATTCGTGCGATGGCCGAGCGCGGCCAGGCGCGCACCGACGAGCTGTTGCAGGCGCCACGTCGTCGACGGCGCGGATGGGCTTCCGCCCAGCAGAAGAACATTCATGATCGATATAGGTCAAGGAAACGATCACAGGCTACCGTCCATGCGACCCGGCTGGAAGGAATGGTTTCGTCGTTGGATATGATCTTTTTGTTAAAACA
>JAKOOD010000678.1 GCA_022701635.1 Burkholderiaceae bacterium
TGATCAACCTGGTCGGCGAGCTGGTGATCACCCAGGCCATGATCGAGCAGCGCAGCGCGGGCCTGGATCCGATGCTGCACCAGAAGCTGATGCAGTCGGTGTCGCAACTGACCCGCAACACGCGCGATCTGCAGGAAGCGGTGATGTCGATCCGCATGATGCCGATGGACTTCGTGTTCTCGCGCTTCCCGCGGATGGTGCGCGACCTGGCCGGCAAGCTCGGCAAGAAGGTCGACTTCATCACCAACGGCGCCGCCACCGAACTGGACAAGGGCCTGATCGAGCGCATCGTCGATCCGCTGACCCACCTGGTGCGCAACGCGATCGACCACGGCATCGAGATGCCGGCCGCGCGCGTGGCCGCGGGCAAGTCGGAATCGGGGCGCCTGTTCCTGTCGGCGGCCCACCAGGGCGGCAACATCGTGATCGAGGTGGCCGACGACGGCGGCGGCCTGCATCGCGACAAGATCCTGGCCAAGGCGGCGGCGAACGGCCTGCCGGTGTCGAGCAACATGACGGACGCCGAGGTCTGGCAGCTGATCTTCGCGCCGGGCTTCTCGACCGCCGAGATCGTCACCGACGTCTCCGGGCGCGGCGTCGGCATGGACGTCGTCAAGCGCAACATCACGGCGATGGGCGGCACCATCGACATTCGTTCGGCCAAGGGCTTCGGCACCACGATCCTGATTTCGCTGCCGCTGACGCTGGCGATCCTGGACGGCATGTCGATCCGCTGCGGCGACGAAATCTACATCCTGCCGCTCGGCTTCGTGGTCGAGTCGCTGCAACCGGCGCGCGAGGACATCAAGGAGATTGCCGGGCGCGGCCGCGTGGTCAAGGTGCGCGGCGAATACCTGCCGCTGATCCCGCTGTACCAGATGTTCAACATCGAACCGCGCATCATCGATCCGGCCGAAGGCATCCTGGTGATCCTCGAGACGGAAGGGCGCAAGGCCGCGCTGTTCATCGACGAACTGGTCGGCCAGCAGCAGGTCGTGGTGAAGAACCTCGAATCGAACTACCGCAAGGTGGCCGGAATCTCCGGCGCCACCATCCTCGGCGATGGCGGCGTGGCGCTGATCCTCGACGTGGCCGCGCTGCTGCGCTCGTCGCGTCAACTGACCGACGATCCGGTCGTCCAATAACACCAACAATCGAACCCATCCGACTAGGAACTCCCCATGTCCATTCAAGCGACCAACAAGACCCACGACACCGGCGACGGTGGCAGCGAATACCTGGCCTTCACCCTCGGGTCCGAGGAATACGGCATCGACATCCTGAAGGTGCAGGAAATCCGCGGCTACGAAGCCGTGACCCGCATCGCCAACGCCCCGGAATTCATCAAGGGCGTGATCAACCTGCGCGGCATCATCATCCCGGTGGTCGACATGCGCATCAAGTTCAAGCTGGGCACCCCGACCTACGACCAGTTCACCGTCGTCATCATCCTGAACATCGGCGGCCGCATCATGGGCATGGTGGTGGACAGCGTGTCGGACGTCACCACGCTCACCCCCGATCAGATCAAGCCGGCCCCGGAAATGGGCAGCGCCTTCAACGGCGAATACCTGATGGGCCTGGGTACCGTCGACGAACGCATGCTGATCCTGATCGACATCGACCGCCTGATGTCGTCCAGCGAGATGGGCCTGATCGACCGGATGGCCGCCTGATCAAGCGCAGCGGCGCAAGCGCAACGATGCACGAGGGCCCTGTCTCCGGCTCGCAGAACCACCAATCAAAGGTTATATAAAAGTGCCGCTCACGACCAAGCAGGAAACCGGCAAGGAATTCGAATTCACGCGCCACGACTTCGAGCGTGTGCGCGGCCTGATCTACCAGCAGGCCGGCATTTCGCTGGCCGACAGCAAGCAGGAAATGGTGTACAGCCGCCTGGCGCGGCGCCTGCGCGCGACCGGCATCGCTTCCTTCGTCACCTACCTCGACGCGCTCGAGGCCGGACGCATGGACGGTGAGTGGGAATCCTTCACCAACGCGCTGACGACGAACCTGACCTCGTTCTTCCGCGAGGCGCACCACTTCCCGCTGCTGGCGGAACACGCACTCAAGGCGCGCCGCCAGCACGGCGGGAACCTGACGATCTGGTGCTCGGCCAGTTCCACCGGCGAAGAACCGTACTCGATCGCGATGACGCTGTGCGAAGCCTTCAACACGCTCACGCCGCCGGTGTCGATCGTCGCTACCGACATCGACACCAACGTGCTGGCCACCGCCAGCGCCGGCGTGTACCCGATGGAGCGCATCGACAAGCTGGAGAGCGAGCGCCTGCGCCGCTTCTTCATGAAAGGGAAGGGCGGCCAGGAAGGCCTGGTACGGGTGCGCCAGGAATTGCGCAACCTGGTCACCTTCAAGCAGTTGAACCTGCTGGCCGACGGCTGGCCGGTCCAGGGCCAGTTCGATGCGATCTTCTGCCGCAACGTGATGATCTACTTCGACAAGGCGACCCAGCGCCGCATCCTGTCGCGCTTCGTGCCGCTGATGAAGCCGGACGCGCTGCTGTTCGCCGGCCACTCCGAGAACTTCCTGTACGTGTCCGACGCGCTGCGCCTGCGCGGCAAGACGGTCTATGAATTGAGCCAGGGCTGAGCATATATATCATGGAGTCCAACAGCCATTTCGCCACCAACGTGTATTACGACCGGACCTTCGACTGCGATGCGGCCAAGATCCTGCCCGGCGAGTACTACTACACCGGCAAGGACATGCTGATCGTGACCGTGCTCGGTTCCTGCGTCTCGGCCTGCATCCGCGACCGCGTGAAAGGCCTGGGCGGCATGAACCATTTCATGCTGCCGGACGGCGGCGGCGATGGTGCCAGCCCGGTGTCGGCCTCGATGCGCTACGGGACCTATGCGATGGAAGTGCTGATCAACGACCTGCTGAAAGCCGGCGCCAGGCGCGAACACCTGGAAGCCAAGGTGTTCGGCGGCGGCGCGGTCCTGCGCGGCTTCTCGTCGATGAACGTGGGCGAGCGCAACGCCGCCTTTGTCACGCGTTTCCTGAAGACCGAGCGCATCCCGGTGCTGGCCGAAGACCTGAACGACATTTACCCACGCAAGGTCTATTTCTTCCCGCGTACCGGCAAGGTGCTGGTGAAAAAGCTGATGCAGACCCAAAACGAGACGCTGGCCAAGCGTGAACTCGACTACGCCAGCCGCCTGAAAAAGGCGCCGGTCGGTGGTCCCATCGACCTGTTCTGAGAGGAGAGCTCCCGAAGATGAGTGAAAAGAAGATCAAAGTCGTCATCGTCGACGACTCGGCCCTGATCCGCAGCGTGATGAGCGAGATCGTCAACTCGCAGCCCGACATGGAAGTCGCCGGCACCGCGCCCGATCCGCTGGTCGCGCGCGACCTGATCAAGCGCGTCAATCCGGACGTGCTGACGCTGGACGTCGAGATGCCGAAGATGGACGGCCTCGATTTCCTCGAAAAGCTGATGCGCCTGCGGCCGATGCCGGTGGTGATGGTGTCCTCGCTGACCGAGCGCGGCTCCGAAATCACGATGCGCGCGCTGGAACTCGGCGCGGTCGACTTCGTGACCAAGCCGAAGATCTCGATCCAGGCCGGCATGCGCGAGTACACCGAAATGATCACCGATAAAATCCGCGCCGCCGCGCGTGCCCGGATCAAGCCGCGCACCGTGCCGGCGCCAGGCGCGGGCACGGGCCCGGCTTCGCTTCCTCTGTTACGCAGCCCGCTGACCTCGTCGGAAAAGCTGATCATCATCGGCGCCTCCACCGGCGGCACCGAGGCGATCCGCGAATTCCTGATGCAGATGCCGTCCGACTGCCCGGGCATCCTGATCGCCCAGCACATGCCGGAAGGCTTCACGACCTCGTTCGCACGGCGCCTCGATTCGCTGTGCCGGATCAGCGTGGTCGAGTCGCAGGGCAACGAGCGGGTGCTGCCGGGCCACGCCTACATCGCGCCCGGCCATTCGCACCTGCTGCTGGCGCGCTCGGGCGCCAACTATATGACGAAGATCGAACAAACCGATCCGGTCAACCGCCACCGCCCATCGGTCGACGTGTTGTTCCGTTCGGCGGCCCAGGCGGCCGGCAAGAATGCGGTCGGCGTGATCCTGACCGGCATGGGCAAGGACGGCGCACAAGGCATGCTGGACATGAAGGCCGCAGGCGCGTACAACTTCGCCCAGGACGAGGCGTCGTGTGTCGTGTTCGGCATGCCGCGCGAAGCGATCGCGGTCGGCGCCACGCACGAAGTGGCTGCCTTGAACGCCTTGCCGGGCCTGGTCCTTGGCCATTTGGCAACACATGGCGGCCGAGCGTTGCGCGTTTGATCCGAACCCGTTGCTTTGGCCTCCGTTTTATCGCCGTAGAGCAACAAAACTGCTATGCTAGACGCTGTTTAGGGCGTGTGTTCCTGCAGTGCCGAATCCAACCAACACAGATACAGAAAGACAACGGAGTATTTCATGGCTGATCCAAAGATGCGTTTTTTAGTGGTTGACGATTTCTCGACGATGCGCCGCATCGTCCGGAACTTGTTGAAAGAACTGGGTTACTCCAATGTCGACGAAGCCGAAGACGGCGTGATGGCCCTGGCCAAGCTGCGCAGCGAGCAGTTCGACTTCGTGGTCTCGGACTGGAACATGCCGAACATGGACGGCCTGACCATGCTGCAGAACATCCGTTCCGACCCGGCGCTGGCCAAGCTGCCGGTGCTGATGGTGACCGCCGAAGCCAAGAAGGAAAACATCATCGCGGCGGCCCAGGCCGGCGCCAATGGCTATGTCGTCAAGCCGTTCACCGCGGCCACCCTGGACGAAAAGCTGAACAAGATTTTTGAAAAGATGGAAAAGGCAGCCTAAATGGCCGAGTACACCGCGGATGTGACCTCGCATGACGAGGTGCTGAGCCGGATCGGACACATGACGCGCGCGCTGCACGAAAGCCTGCGCGGCCTGGGCCTGGACAAGCTGATCGAAAAGGCCGCCAGCGACATTCCCGACGCGCGCGGCCGCCTCGACTACGTGGCGCGCCTGTCGGAAGACGCCGCCAAGCGCGTGCTGGATGCCACTGATGCGGCCAATCCGCTGCAGGACGGCATCGACAGCAGTGCCGGCGACCTGTCCGGCGCCTGGCAGGCGCTGCTGGCCTCCAGCGAGGCGGCCGGCATGGCGCCCGAGCTGCGCGCGCTGGCCGAACGCACCGTCGCCGGCCTGGACGCCTCGCGTGCCGCCGCCGGCGCCACCAAGGGCCACCTGATGGACATCATGATGGCCCAGGACTTCCAGGACCTGACCGGGCAGGTGATCAAGCGCATCACCGGCATCGCCCAGAACCTGGAGCAGCAGCTGGTGCAGGTGCTGGTCGATTTCGCGCCGGCCGAAGTGCGCCGCGAGCTCGACAACGGCCTGATGAACGGTCCCCAGATCAACCCGGAAGGCAACAGCGAAGTCGTCGGCGACCAGGCTCAGGTCGACGATCTGCTGGACAGTCTCGGCTTCTAAGAGGCGCGCCAGCCTTGGCCGTGCCGCCTTCCCCTGGCGGCACGCAAGTTTTACAGTTTCCATCGAGAGCGTCGCCTAGAAAATGCACCAGACCAACTACATCGTCCGGGAGCCCTTGCTCGACCCGAAACAGCGTGTGATTGGCTACGAACTCTGCTGGCAACAGAACGGGCATGCGTTCGCCGACGCCGACCTCGAAGACCTGGTCGGCTTCGTCGCCGCCCACCTGGTCGACGAGGAACAGGGCTGGCTCCTGCGCGACAAGGTGCTGTTCCTCGACGCCGTGCCTGCCATGCTGTCGATCGACGCACTGCATGCGCTGCCGCCCGAGCGCACCGTGCTGTCGGTGCGCGTGCGCGACCTGGCGAATGCCGATACCCGCGCCGCCGTGCAGGGCTTGCGCGCCGGCGGGGTCGGCATCTCGATCCGCGGCGCCAATCTCGACCTGCTGGGACGCAACCTGGCGCCGCTGGCGTCGTATGCCGAAGTCAAGTTCGCCGGCACCGACGTCGCCACCCAGGCCCGCACCTATGCCGCCGCCAAGCAGTCGGCCTTGCGCCTGGTCGGGCGGCCGGTCTCGACCTGGCAGGATTTCGACGCCTGCGCCGCGCTCGGCATCGATGCCATTGTCGGCAAGCTGCACCTGACCCCGCGTCCGGGCAATCCGGTGAAGGGCATGAACCCGGCCCAGACCATCATCCTGCAGCTGATGCAGATGGTGCAGAACAACGATGACGTGCCCAGGATCGAAGCCGTACTCAAGCGCGACCCGGCGCTGACCTACAAGCTGCTGCGCTTCATCAATTCCGCCGGCTTCGGCGCCGGCCGCGACATCCAGTCGCTGCGCCAGGCCATCGCCATGCTCGGTTATGCGCCGCTGTACCGCTGGCTGGTGCTGTTGCTGGCGACGGCGAGCAGCAGCGGCTATTCGCCGGTGCTGATGGAAACCGCGGTGGTGCGCGCGCGCCTGTGCGAGCTGCTGGGCCAGAAGCACCTGGACAAGGCCGATGCCGAACACCTGTTCGTGGCCGGCATGTTCTCGCTGCTGGACCGCCTGCTCGGGCTGCCGATGCAGGAAGTGCTGGACACCATCCAGCTGCCGGACGCGGTGGTGCGGGCGCTGGTGACGCGCGACGGCGCCTACGGGCCGTATCTTGCGCTGGCCGAGGCCTGCGAGCTGAATTCGAACCTGGTGGCGTTGCTGGCGGGGTCGCTGGAGATTTCGCCGGCCGAGGTGAACAAGGCGCATCTGTCGGCGCTGGCCTGGGCGCAGAACGTGGCGGCGTAAGGGACGTTGGAGAAATCGAGGCCGGCGCCCTTGAACCGTCGTTCCCGCGAAGGCGCAAATGATGCCTCCAGCATCCCTTGCCCCAAGTTTACAGGCGCACCGATGGCATCTCATGTGGTGGCATGCGTCGAACTTGGGATCCTGCCTTCGCTGGGACGACGTGCAGAAGGTAGCGGTAATAAAGAAAACGGCCCATTCGGGCCGTTTGTCATTTGAGCGAACGCATTCGCATCACTATTTGCGCCGTTGCGCCGTATTCACGGCCCGATCCAGCCCCTGCCGCATCTGCATGGTGATGTTCGAGATCCGGCACCCCACCTGCACCTGTTGCCCCAGCAGGAAGGTCCGGAACGGCCGCAGCAGCCGTACTTCGAGGTCGGCCTTGATCGCCAGCGAATTGCCGAGCTCGAGGTCGACGCCTTCCAGTTTCTTGCCCACGTAGAGCTCGTACGCCTGTTCCGGCGTGGCGCGCAGGCCGACGCCGCCGCGCGAGAAATCGTACAGCGGCATTTCCAGTACCTTGCCCAGCACCGTGAAGCTGGCGCTGTAGTTGACGCCGATCGGGGTGTCCAGGCGCTGTTCGGCGCGGCGGTTCAGCACCAGGCAGGCGACCGGCAGCGGCAGCTCGACCAGGTGGCCCTCGCCGGGCACGATGGTCCAGTTGGCGTCGACTTCGAACTGGATCCTGGCGTTGCCGCCCAGCGAAGCCACGACGCAGGCGCGGCCCTCGTCGAGCAGGCTGTCCTCGGCCAGGTCGAGGATCAAGGTGCGGCGCTCCGGGTCGATCGAGGCGATGCGCGCCATCACCAGGTCGCGCCCGGGCGGATAGACCGTGACCGCTTCGCCGGCCTGGGCCAGCATCGACAGCGTGTCGCCGATGTCGAACGGGTCGCGCATCTCGTGCGCCACGGTGTTCAGGGTGATCCGGTCGACCGCATCCGACAGCGTGGGCGGTCCTTTGCGCATGGGCATGCAACTGAGATCAGTCACGAGGATTCCTTGTTACGGGGATGGGGTAAAAAGCCAAACCCCGAGTCTAGCAAGTCTTGTTAGTAATTTCTACAGGTAATTTTCTTATAAGAAATTCAGACCTCGAGATTATCGATCAGGCGGGTATTGCCCAGTTTGGCCGCCGCCAACACCACCAGTGGTGCGCCGGCCGCATGTTCGTCCGCCGTCGGCGCCTGCAGGTTCATGCGCTTGCGGATCGACACGTAGTCGGGCTTCCAGCCGCGCTCGGCCAGGCGGGCGATGGCGGCGCGCTCCAGCGCCAGCAGGTCGGGATGGCCGCCGCGGGTCTGCTCGGCCACCCAGTTCAGGGTCTGGTACA
>JAKOOD010000004.1 GCA_022701635.1 Burkholderiaceae bacterium
CGTGCTGACCCAGGCCTGTGCCCACGTCGACTACGATACCTTGCTGGTTGCCGGCCAGACGGTGCCGACCACGCCGTCGGCGCCCGGCCTGCTTGCCATCCTGCGCCGCGCCGGCGTCGAGGCGCGCCGCGTCGCCAGCATGTGCACCGGCGCTTTCCTGCTGGCCGAGGCCGGCCTGCTCGACGGCAAGCGCGTGACCACGCACTGGGCGCTGGCGCGCGAGCTGCAGCGCAGCTATCCGCGCGTACGGGTGGAGGAAGACCGCGTCGTCATCAACGAGGGGCGCATCTGGACCGCGGGCGGCATGACGGCTTGCGTCGACCTGTGCCTGGCACTCGTGGAAACCGACCACGGCGCGGCACTGGCGCGCAGCATCGCGCGCAGGATGGTGGTGCATTACCGCCGCAGCGGCGGCCAGTCGCAGTTTTCGGCGCTGCTGGCGCTGGAACCGACATCCGACCGCATCCAGCGCGCGCTCGACTACGCCAAGCGCCATCTGGGCAAGCCGCTGTCGGTCGACGAACTGGCCGAAGCCGCCCACCTGAGCACACGCCAGTTCAGCCGCACCTTCCGCATCGAGACCGGGCAGTCGCCGGCGCGTGCGATCGAAGTGCTGCGGGTGGAAGCGGCGCGCGCCATGATCGAGGGCAGCAAGCACTCGATCGACGCGATCGCCCGCGCAACCGGGTTCTCCGATCCCGAGCGCATGCGGCGCGCCTTCCTGCGGGCCTTCGGCCAACCGCCGCAGGCGATCAAGCGCGCCGCGCGCGAGCAGGCGGCGCCGGCCTAGGCCGGTATGAAAAAAGGCCGCCAGTCCTGCGACTGGCGGCCTTCCTGGCGTCTGCTATGCGAACTGGCGGCCGCTTACCAGCCCAGGTCCTTCAGCAGCGGCACGGTCAGGTCGACCGGCGGCACCAGGGTGGTGGTCAGGTCGGCGTTGATGTTCGGCTCCATCAGCAGGTTCGGCACCGCGGTCACATCCCAGTGCGACACCGACGAACCGGGCACCAGCGGGTTCGGGGTGTACAGCAGCGGGTTGCCGTTGGCGTCCGCACCGGCGATGCGGACCGGATCCACGCCCAGCGCGACGGTGACGGCGCCCGGCTTGGCGCGGGTGCCATACGGCACGGCGGCGGCCACGGCAGCCTTCAGCGCATCGCCGTCGGCCTGGGTGATGCCGGCCGAAGGAATGGTGACGCTCGGGTCGCTGCCGCCCGGTGCGATGGCGCCGGTGGTGTTGTTGGCCAGCAGGACGGCGACGGCGCCCGCGTTCTGCGCATTCTTCACCTTGATCGCGAAGCTGCAGGTGCCGCGGCTGATGACCACGACCTTGCCGCGCACCGCCATCGTGTTGGTGTTGTCGAACGCATCGCAGCCCGGACCGGTTTCGTTGGCCTGCGGGGTCAGCGTGGCCAGGGCGCCGAGGGTGCCGCTGGCCGGCAGTGCCGGGCCGAAGGCGGACGGGCTGAAGTCGATGTTGCGATTGCCGCTTGCCACCGGCGAGCTGGTCTTGACCAGCGGGATATGACGCAGGAAGCCGGCGCCCGCCTTGACGTTAGGACCGACCCATGCCAGTTGCAGCGGGTTGATGGCCGAGGCCCGGCGTTCCGCCGAGGTCATGGCCAGCCAGGTCTTGCGGGCCGTGTTGTCGTACATGTACTGTTCCCAGACGCTCGGCAGACCGCCAGTGGCGACATAGCCGGTGCCGGCAGCGTTCAGGCGGTTGCCGGTCGAGGTTTGCACGCTCACCACCGAGAAGCCCAGGCCGTGGCCCAGTTCGTGCAGCAGGGTTTCGACGAAGTTGACCTTGGTGCCGGCATTGCCATCCAGGCCCAGGTAGAAGGGCGAGCCTTCCAGGCAACCGGTGTTGCCGAGGTTGACGTTGAACTGGGTCTTGATGTCGACGTTGCCGTAACCGCTGCCGTCGTCGGGCGTGCCGGCGCTCAGGTCGGTGCCGGCCAGCTTGTTGGCCAGCGCTTGCGGATACCAGGTGCCCGGCTTGGAATTCGGGAAATCGTGCCAGATGTTCCATGCGCCGGCGCTGCCGAGGGTGGCCGAGGTAGCGGTGCAGGTCAGGGCTTCCCAGCCGGCGCTGACGTTGATGGTGACGTTGCTCTGCAGGTTGCGTTCCCAGATGTCGGCGACATAGCGGTATACGTTCAGGCGCTGCTGGCCGAGCGTGGTGCCTGTGTTGCCGCCCACCGGGGCCACCGGGGTCGGGTCGTTGAAGCCGACGCCGGCCGCGTCGCGGCTGGCGATGTTGATGGTGGCGGCCTGGCTGGCCAGGCAGGTGAGGGCGCAGGCGGCTGCGATCAGCGAACGCGAAATGGCGAAGGTGCGCATCGGTTACTCCGTGACTGGGGTGTTGGCGGCGGTTGCGTGGACGTGGGCGGCGGCGGGCTGGTCGCCATGCGCATCGTTGCAGATCATCTGGATCTTGCCGTCGGGAGTGCGGACGGCGGTCGACGACGACAGGAATTCGTCGGTCAGGCGCGCGCCGGTGGCACCGCTGCGGTGGAATTTCTGCAGCGTCGGCTTGGCCGCAATGCGCGACTGCCGGGCCGCCTTGGCGGCGACCAGTGCGGCCTGCTCTTCCGGCGTGGCGGCGCGCAGCTTGCCGGTGGCCGCATCGCGGGAAACGGTCTGGCCGTCAACGGACTCGACGGCTTCCTGCTGCGCTTGCTGGGCAGCGGCGGGCAGGGCGTATGCGCACAGGGCCAGGGTGGCGGCAGCGCCCAGCAGGCGCTGGATGGTGTTCAGGTTCGACATGAGATTCTCCGGATAGGGACGATTGGATCAGCGGCGTGCGCGGCGGCGCATGGCGCCCAGGCCGAGCAGGCCACCGGCGATCAGGGCCAGGCTGGCCGGTTCCGGTACGTCCACGGTCAGGCTGTCGAGACCAACGGCGTTGCTGCTGTCCGCGGCACCGGTGTATTCGAACGCGAAGCGGGTCGAGCCCAACACGTTCGCACCGACCCAGGCGGTGTATTGGGTCCAGCCATTGACCGGGACCGGGCTGACCGTCGTCAGGGCGGTACCGGTGAGGCTGCCGTCGGCATTGACGAAACCGAAGTTGACCTGGTCGACATAGCCTTCGCCAGCGGCGCGCAGGTAGAAGGAGACCGTGGCGCCCAGGCTGGCGTCGAAGGTCGGGGTGATCAGCCAGCTATCGATCTGGCCGCCCGCCGGTGCATTGTTGTAATTGGCTTGCGCATACGAGGCAATATTGCCCGATTGTGCGTTGAAAATGGCGGCGCCCTGGAACCAGCCCGGCGTCACGCCCCCAGGCGTACTGTTACTGACAAACAACCAGCCATTCGATGCGAGGCTCGCGACATTGTCGAACCCTTCGTTGATCAGCACGCCGGCTTGGGCCGACATCGTCATCGCTGCAAGCACTGCCGCGGCAAACGCTTTCTTCATCATGTTGTCATGCACTCCTGAGTTTTGGATGACGGGACCATCTTGTGTTCCCGGTTAATGGCGCTACGGTCGGGCAGTATCCCGTCCAACTTGCAGCCAGTATTAATCGCCATCGCATAAAACGTGCCAGTACAGTAACAATATGATTTCCAAAGGAAATTTTGAAGGTAGGAATATTCTGTCATTAAATTGTAAAAAATTCTGACAGAGACACCATTTTTTGATTCTCTAAGTAAATATTTTCGTGAGAATGTTCACATTTACCGCATCATTTATTTCCATAAATAACTTTAAATTTCTTTTTATTTACAAAAATGGCGTGGGAGCGATGTCTGTGCGCTGTCAAACACAAAAACGATATGAAAAATTCACCTTGGGTAGCGAGTGGAATACTCTTCGACAAATGTGACATGAAAATGACAGCCTGCCGGCAGGAAATCAGCGCTCGCCCAGGCCGCGCCGGTATTGGATCGCTTCCGCCACATGCGCAGCCTGGACCCGCTCGATGTTGTCCAGATCGGCGATAGTACGCGCGACCCGCAGCACCCGGTGATAGGCGCGCGCCGACCAGTGCAGGCGCTGCATCGCCTCGCCGAGCAGGCGGCTTGCTGCCGGGTCGAGCCGGCAATGCTCGTCGATCTCGCGCGTACCCAACCTGCGGTTGGCCTTGCCCTGGCGTGCCAGCTGTAGCGCATGGGCGCGGCCGACGCGCGCGGCGACCTCGCTGCTGGGTTCGCCGTCAGCGAGTCCGGCCATGCCATCGGGCGCCATCGCCGCGACCGGGATCTGGATGTCGATGCGGTCGAGTAGGGGGCCCGAGATGCGGTCCTGGTAGCGCTGCACTGCGTCCGGCGTGCAGCGGCATTTGCCGGACGGATGCCCGAGCCAGCCGCAGGGACAGGGATTCATGGCGGCGATGAGCTGGAAACTGGCGGGAAAGTCGGCCTGGCGCGCCGCGCGCGAAATCGTGATTTCGCCGGACTCGAGCGGTTCGCGCAGCACTTCCAGCACCTTGCGGTCGAACTCGGGCAGTTCGTCGAGGAAGAGTACGCCGTGGTGCGCTAAAGATATTTCTCCAGGACGCGGATGCGCACCACCGCCGACCAGCGCCACGCCCGAGCTGGTGTGGTGCGGGCTGCGGAACGGCCGGCGCCGCCACTGCGCAATCGAAAAGCTGCCGGCCAGTGACTGGATCGCGGCCGTTTCCAGCGCCTCATCCTCATGCATCGGCGGCAGCAGGCCGGGAAAGCGCGAGGCCAGCATGCTTTTTCCCGCCCCGGGCGGACCGATCAAGAGGGCCGAATGCAGGCCGGCCGCCGCCACTTCCAGCGCCCGCTTGACCAGCTGCTGGCCCTTGACCTCGGCAAAGTCGGGATACACCGGCATGGTATCGGGCAGGGCGGGGCGGTAGCGCGCCAGGCGGCCATCGTCGCCCTTGGCGGCAAAGTGGGCGCAGACGTCCAGCAGCGTGCGCGCCGGGTAGATGGCGGCATCGGTGACCAGCGACGCTTCGTCGGCATTCGCCTGCGGCAGGACGAAGGCGCGGGCCTGGCCGCCGCTGCGGTGCATGGCGAAACTCATGGCCAGCGCGCCACGCACCGGGCGCAGTTCGCCGGACAGCGACAGTTCGCCGGCGAATTCGTAGCGGTCGAGTTCCTTGCTCGGGATCTGTTCGGACGCGGCCAGGATGCCGAGCGCGATCGGCAGGTCGAAGCGGCCGGATTCCTTGGGCAGCTCGGCCGGCGCCAGGTTGATCGTGATGCGCCGGTTGGGCATGTCGAAGCCGGAATTCTGGAGCGCGGCGCGGACCCGGTCCTTGGCTTCGCGCACTTCGGTATCGGGCAGGCCGATCAGGTGGATGCCGGGCAGGCCGTTGGCCAGGTGGACCTCGACGCTGACGGCCGGCGCCTGCATGCCCGCCAGGGCGCGGCTGCGTAAGACGGCAAAGCTCATGGGGTTCCTCGTGAGTGCGGGACTCGCGAGATGGTGCGCGCTGCACCGAATCCAGCCTTGAGGGTAACCAAACGTGCTCGGCGGCGGCTATCATGGCGGCCATGCCGAGACTGATCCTCACCTGCGTCATCCTGGGCGTGCTGTTCTGCACGCTGTGGACACCTGCGTTCTTCGTCGCGCGCCATTTCTGGCGCAAGGGGGATGGGGGCGCGCTGCGCGCGCTGAAGGTGCTATGCCCGCTCCAGCTGGTACTGGCGGGCGGACTGATCTTTGCAGCCGATGCCGCCGGCTTCACCAACCCGGCCGGCTA
>JAKOOD010000247.1 GCA_022701635.1 Burkholderiaceae bacterium
ACACCGGCTTCCGGAACACCGCGATCACGGTCGGCATCCAGAACCTGTTCGACCGCGACCCGCCGTTCACGGCGCACAACGTGGACGAGGTCGTGGGCGCCGGCTGGGACCCGCGCGTGGCCGATCCACGTGGGCGGGCGCTGAATTTCAACCTGCGTTACACGTTCTTCTGATCGTTCACGCTATCCACCACGCCGTCCCCGCCATTCACATCGTCGTCCCCGCGAAGGCGGGGACCCAAGTTCTGCTTGCGTTAACGGTACGCTTGCAACTTGGGTCCCTGCCTTCGCAGGGACGACGTCAACGATGGTCCGTATCCGCATGTCGAGCATAACCCGCATGAGCAGGCGCCGTTTCGGCGGCGCGCTGGCCGCATTCCTGGCATTGCCCGCCGCAAGCGCCTCTTCCTCCCCTTCCATGCCACCCCTGATCAAACCCCCGCGCCTGCGCAAGGGCGACGTCATCGGCCTGGTCGCCCCCGGCGGCTACACCAGCGACGACGCCATCGAGAAGGCGGTGAAGCACATCGAAGCCCTCGGTTTCCGGGTGAAGCAGGGTGCCTGGCTGCGCGAAGTCTGGGGCAACTACGGCGGCACGGTGGCCGCCCGCATCGCCGACCTGCACGGCATGTTCCGCGACCCGGAGGTCAAGGCCGTCTGGGCGATCCGCGGCGGCTCCGGCTGCATCTCGCTGCTGCGGCACCTCGATTACGGCCTGATCCGCCGCCATCCCAAGATCCTGCTCGGCTATTCCGACATCACGGCGCTGCACCTCGCCATCCAGCGCCACGCCGGCCTGGTGACCTTCCACGGCCCGGTCGCCAGCAGCACGCCATCCGCCTATTCGGACGGGCACATGCTGGCGGTCTTGACCGACCCGCGCCCCAGCTACACGATTCCGATGGCGGCGGAGAATGCCCGGAAGGCGCTGCAGGAAGCGCAGTACGGCGTACGCACCGTGCACGGCGGCGTCGCCAGCGGGCGCCTCGTCGGCGGCAACCTGTCCCTGGTGAGTGCGCTGGCCGGCACGCCGTATGCCGCCGATTACCGCGACGGCATCCTGTTCATCGAGGAAGTCAACGAGGAACCGTACCGCATCGACCGCTGGCTGACCCAGCTCGATTTGTCGCTGCCGCTGGCGGGGGCGGCCGCTGTCATGATCGGTATCTGCGAGAACTGCGGGCCACAGGGGGAGGGGCCGTCGCTGACGCTGGACCAGACCCTCGACGTGCACCTGCAGCCCTTGCAGGTGCCGGCGGTGAGCGGCTATTCGTTCGGCCACATCCGCCACCAGTTCACCATGCCGCTGGGCGTGCGCGCCACGCTCGATACGGCTGCGCAGACGCTGACGCTGCTGGAGCCGGCCGTCAGCTAGCAGAGGTCAGCTAGCAGAGGTCAGCTGGCGGCGGTCAGCGCGCGCCGAACACCAGGCAGGTGGTCGTCGCATGCGCGTACAGCCGGCCCTGCGCATCCACGATCTTGCCCTCGGCGGTCGCCAGCTGGCGGCCGCAATGCAGCACCTTGCCGATCGCGCGCAGCGGGCCGCCATCCAGGCGCGCGCCGCGCACCAGGTTCACGCTGAGTTCGGCCGTCGTGTAGCCCTGGCCCGGCGCCAGCATGGTCTGCACCGCGCAGCCCACCGCCGAATCGAGCAGGGTCGCATACCAGCCGCCGTGCACCGTGCCCATCGGGTTCAGGTGGGCGGGCAGTGGCGTGCCCTGGAAGGTCGCCTGGCCTGCCTCCACCTCGACCAGGAAGAAGTCCAGCGTCTCGGCGATCGGCGCATAGGGAAAGTGTCCGGCCAGCAGCGCCTGCATGATCTCGAGGCCGCTCATGGCGCGCGCCGCTTCCGCCGGCACCACGCCCGGCTTGCCGCCGGCCTGCGCCACGCGGGCGCGTACCTCGCGCAGTTGTCGTTCCCATTGTTCTGCCGTCGTCGATGCGGTGTTCATGCGCTGTCCTCGGTGAGTGCCTATGCACGGGTTGGTGCGACGATTATGCCCGGGTTCCGCCGGGTCATCCGGCGGCCTTCAATTTCCCGCCAGCGCCTGGCAGCGCGCCACCAGGAATTCGCGCAGCACCCGTACCGCCGGCGACACCTGCCGGCGGTTGGCCAGCACCATATACAAGGGCACGTTGCTCCCCTGCCAGTCCGGACAGACCTGGCGCAGCCGGCCGGCGGCGAGGTCGGCCTGCACGTCGATGCGCGAGCGGTAGCAGATGCCGAGTCCTTCCAGCGCCCAGCGCCGCACGATCTCGGAATCGTCGGCCACGCGGTCGCCCTGCACCGTGACCTCGATGTCTTCGCCGTCCTTGCTGAAGCGCCAGCGGTCGTTGACCGTCTCGTCCAGCATGAAGCACAGGCAGTTGTGGCCCGCCAGCGCGTGGGGCGAGGCCGGCACCCCGCGCCGCGTCAGGTAGGCGGGCGCCGCGCACAGCACGCGCCGGTTATCCTCCAGCAGCGGCAGCGCCACCATGCTCGATCCGGGCGGCTTGCCGAAGCGCAGGCCGATATCGACCGGCTCGCGGTAGATGTCGGCCACGCGGTCGGTCAGCTGCAGGCGCAGGCGGACGCCCGGATGGCGCGCCTGGAAGTCGTTCAGCCAGGGCAGCGCCACATGACGGCCGAGGTCGGACGGCATCGAGATGTGCAGCTGACCCTCGACGCCGTCGCCGCCGGCGCGCAATTCGTCCTCGGCCTCGCGCAAGCCGTCCAGCAGCGCCTTGCTGTGCCCCAGCAGGCGTTCGCCGGCCAGCGTCAGGCGCATGCTGCGCGTGGTGCGCACGAACAGCGCGGCGCCGAGGTCGGCCTCGAGGCGCTTCAGGCCGGCGCTGGCCACTGCCGGCGACAACTCGAGCTGGCGCGCCGCCGCCGACAGGCTGCCGTGGTCGGCCGTCGCCACGAAGATTTCCAGGTCCTGGAGGCTACGAATTTTCAAAGGATCGTTGAAAGTGAATTCGGGATTACCCAGTTTATCAAAAAAGCGAAACTGGTCAGAATGACAGCCATCGACAACCCATCTGCACAAGGAGCCCCCATGAAAGCCATCGGATACCAGACCAGCCTGCCGATCGACGACGCCCAGGCGCTGGTCGACATCACCCTGCCGGACCCGGTCGCGCAGGGCCACGACCTGCTGGTCGAGGTGCGCGCGGTGTCGGTCAACCCGGTCGACACCAAGGTGCGCAAGAGCGCCAAGCCGGAAGCCGGCGAATGGAAGGTGCTGGGCTGGGATGCGACCGGCATCGTCAAGGCGGTCGGTCCCGACGTGACCCTGTTCCGGCCGGGCGACCGCGTCTGGTACGCCGGCTCGATCGCGCGCGCCGGCAGCAACAGCGAGCTGCAGCTGGTGGACGAGCGCATCGTCGGCCACATGCCGGCATCGCTCGACTTCGGCCCGGCGGCGGCGCTGCCGCTGACCGGCCTGACGGCCTGGGAAATGCTGTTCGACCGCCTGGACGTGCCGACCGGCGACGCGGGCAAGGGCAAAACCCTGCTGGTGATCGGCGCCGCCGGTGGCGTCGGCTCGATCCTGCTGCAGCTGGCGCGCCAGCTGACGCAGGTGACGGTGATCGGTACCGCCTCGCGTCCGGCAACCCGTGACTGGGCCTTGCAGCTGGGTGCCCACCACGTGATCGACCACAGCAAGCCGCTGGGCGAGGAACTGGCACAGGCCGGGCTGCCGGCCCCGGACTACGTGATCAGCCTGACCCACACCGAGCACCACTTCGACCAGATCGTCGACCTGATCGCGCCGCAGGGCAAATTCGGCCTGATCGACGACCCGGCCCCGATCGACGTCCGCAAGTTCAAGCGGAAAGCGGTGTCGCTGCACTGGGAACTGATGTTCACCCGTTCCCTGTTCAATACCGCCGACATGGCCGAGCAGAACCGCATCCTGAACCGCATCGCCGAACTGGTCGACGCCGGCACGATCAAGACCACGGTCAACCAGCACTTCGGCGTCATCAACGCCGACAACCTGAAGCGCGCGCATGCGCTGCTCGAGTCGAACCGGGCGCAGGGCAAGATCGTGCTGGAAGGGTTCTAAGCGGCGCGGGTCACCAGACCAGCTGGAACCTGACGTGCAGCGGATACATCATCTCGCACGGCGCGCCGTGGCACTTGGCGGGCTTGTAGTGCTCTCCCATGGCGGCCGCGGCGACGTAGCGGGTGGCTTCGGCGTCGAAGTCGCCCAGCTTGACCACCTGTTTCGCGACGCCATCGGCGCCGACCAGCACGTTCAGGTGCAACTCGCTGTTGTCGCCGTAGCGGCCGCCGGCCGCGCGCACCACCTTGTAGATGCCGCCCGGACCGTGTTCCGGATAAGGCGGATCGTCGCCTTCCTCGAGTGCCGGATACTGGCTGCGGAACTGCGCTTTCTCGTCCTCGGTCAGCATCTCCCAACCGGCGTTGCTGGGCAGTGAGCCGGTACCGTTGACGCGGCGGAAGTGGGTGCCCAGTTGCGCTTCGTCCTCGCGCGTCTTGAAGGTCTTGTCGGCAGCGGGCTTGGGGCGGGCTTCCTTTTGCGCGAGCGTCTGCAAGTCCTCGGTACGGCCGCTGCCGGCATACACCATCTTGCCCCTGGTAGTCGGTTTGCCGTCGACGAATTCGCCTTCGATGCTGCCGCCCAGCACAAAGCTCAGGCGCCCCTGGCCGTTCGGCCGGTCCTTGCTGAACTGGCCCTGGTAGACGTTGCCGTTGACGTAGATTTGCGTGCCTTTCCCTTCGCGCACCATCATCTTCAGACCGCCTTCATACTGCAGGCCGTCGGCATATTTCAGGTAGCCCTCACCGTCGGGGATGCCGTCGCGCAGCGAACCGATGTAGGTGAGTTTGTCGCCGATGCGCAGCTTGGCCTCGCCGGCGACGGCACCGCGCAGGAGCCGGCCCTGCAGCCGCATGGCGCTGCCGTCCGCGGTCTTCCACGTGAGGATGCCGACGCCATCGGCAAACCCATCCTGGCACTTGCCGCTCCATTGCACCGCGGTCGCTGGCGCGGGCAGCAGCTTGGCGATCCTGCAATCGGCGGCGCCGTAGGTAATGGGCGCATCTTGCGCCAGGGCGGCGCCGCCTGCGCTCAGCGCCAGGCTAAGGACGATCATGGATTTCATGTGGACTCGACCGATAAAGTTTATGAAAATGCAAGCATTTCCACTCTAGCACGCGGCCACAAAAATGTTAACAAAAGGGAAAATTATTGTTGCGGCGACGCCGCTACCCATCAACCCAGCGCCAAGGTCATGTAGCACAGGTCGTGGCTGGCGCCATCGACCCTGACCATGTCCTCGATGCGCGCGATCATCTGGAACTGCGCGTGCAGGTACAGCGAAACGGCGGGCCGGTTATCGGCCAGCACTTCCAGGTCGATCCAGTCGATGCCGGCTTCCTGGCGCGCCCAACCGACGGCGGT
>JAKOOD010000081.1 GCA_022701635.1 Burkholderiaceae bacterium
TCGCCCATGTACAGGTCGGTCACCGGCGCCTGCGGCGAGGCGGCCTTGATCGCCGGGTGCGAATCGATGATGCTGCTTGAAGTATAGAAGCCCGGGTAGCTGATGCCGTAGATGCCGGCCTTGCCGTTGTTGTTGGGGACGTGCTTGAGCAGCCATTCCATGGTGTCGTACATGTCCTGGCTTTCGGTGCCTGCCCCGGCGGCGCGCTTGACGTCCTTGCCGTGCGGAGTCATCTCGACCCACTTGCCCTCGGACATGTAGCGGCCGCGCACGTCCTGCTTGACGAAGATGTAGCCGGCGTCCTCGAATTCCTTCGACGGGCCGATCTGCTTCGCGAACCAGTCGACGCCGTAGTGGCGCTCGCCGTCCGCGAACACGCCCACGCTGTACGGCGTGCGGTTGATCAGGAACGGGTAGGTCCTGGCGCTGTCCTTCGGCACGTAGACGACGGTGAACAGGCGGGTGCCGTCGCGCATCGGGATGCGGTACTCGTACTTGGTGTAGGTCTCGCGCAGGTCGCGTTGCGGGGCCGGGGCCTGGTCCGCCGCGGCTGCGGAATCGGCGGCGGCGGCGGTACCGGCAAAGGGCGCGCCGAAGGCGAGCGACAGCATCAGGGTCAGGACGGGAAGAGGGCGGCGGATCATGGGTTCCTTGGATGCGGAAAAGGCGGGAAGGCGGGCGAAGAAGCGAGTATATGTCTTAGTAGCAATGTTCGCCACATACCGGTGGTATTGACGCGCGCACAATAGCGCATGCGGGTCGAATCGCTGACCAAAGGCGTTCATAATCGGAGGAATTACATCGGAGACAACGCATGGACCCCGCACCGCGCCCGCGCGCACCGAAACGACGGACCCGCCTGATCGTGCTGGCGGCGCTGGTGTTGCTGGCGGTCGCCGCCTTTGCCATCATGTGGCGGCCGGCACTCGAAGCGCAGACGGCGGCGCCGGTCTTCGACGCGGCGACCATCGAGCGCGGCCAGCGCCTGGCGATGGTCGGGACCTGCGCCGCCTGTCACACGGTCGACCCCTCTCGTCCCTACGCCGGCGGCTTCGCCCTGGCCACGCCGTTCGGCACCGTCCACAGCACCAACATCACGCCCGATGCCCGTACCGGCATCGGCCAGTGGAGCGAAGCGGCCTTTACGCGCGCGCTGCGCGAAGGCGTGTCGCGCGACGGCCACCTGCTGTATCCGGCCTTCCCCTACGACCACTACACGAAACTGGCCCAGGACGACATCCACGCCATGTACGCCTACTTCATGACGCGTCCGGCGCTGGCGGCGCCGGCCCACCGGAACGCCATGACCTTCCCGTTCGGCTTCCGCCCACTGGTCGCATTCTGGAACATCCTGTACCTGAAGCGCGAGCCCTGGCAGCCGGTCGCCGGCCAGAGCGCCGAATGGAACCGCGGCGCCTACCTGTCGGTCGCGCTTGCCCACTGCACCGCCTGCCACACGCCGCGCACCAAGCTGGGCGGCACCGACTTCAGCCGCCACCTCGACGGCGGCGAGGCCGAAGGCTGGTACGTACCGGCGCTGAACGAACACAACCCGTCGCCGGTTCCCTGGACGCGCGACCACCTGGCCGAGTACCTGCGCACCGGGATCGCGCCCGACCACGCGGTCGCCGGCGGGCCGATGCAGGCCTCGGTCGAGAACCTGCGCCTGGCCGACCCGAAGGACATCGACGCCATCGCCACCTATATCCACAGCTACCTGGCCAAGGCGCCGCCGCGCCAGACCCGGGCCGCGATGCCGGGCAGCCTGCCGGCGCCCACGGCCAACGACCCGGACCTGCGGCGCATGCAGCTCGGGTATGGCGTCTACGCGGACAGTTGCGCGCGCTGCCATGATGTGGGGCGCGCCGCCACCTCGGGTGCGGCGCTGCAGCTGCAGAAGGCGGTGGCGCTGTACGATCCCGATCCGCGCAGCCTGATCCACATCGTGGTTGAGGGCATCGCGCCGCCGGACGGCGAGCCGGCGCGCTGGATGCCCGGCTTCGCCACCATCCTCACCGACGAGCAGACCGGCGCGCTGGCCGCCTACCTGCGCCGCTACGGCGCCGGCCAGCCGCAGTGGGCGCACATCGAAGACCAGGTCAAGAAAGCGAAGCAGCCATGACGACATACCACCTGCGCGTGAACGGCCGCGACCACGCCGTCGACACCGATCCGGATACGCCGCTCCTCTATGTGCTGCGCAACGACCTGCAGCTGAACGGCGCCAAGTTCGGCTGCGGCCTGGGCCAGTGCGGCGCCTGCACCGTGACCCTCGGCGGCGAAGCGGTGATGTCCTGCCTGGTGCCGGTATCGGTGGTTGGCAACCGCCCGGTCGGCACCGTCGAAGGCCTGGGGACGGCCAAGACGCCCGGCGTGCTGCAGCAGGCCTTCATCGCCGAACAGGCGGCGCAGTGCGGCTACTGCATCGCGGGCATGATGATGCGGGCCGAAAGCCTGCTGGCGAAGAACCCGACACCGAGCGACGCCCAGATCCGCCAGCACATGATGCCCAACCTGTGCCGCTGCGGCACCCATATGCGCATCCTGCGCGCGGTGCGGCGTGCGGCCGATGCGCTGCCGGCCAAGGGAGGCAAGGCATGACGGCCGGCCTGGAAAGCCCGCGCCGCCGGCAATTGCTGGCCGCCGCCGGGTCGCTGACGATGGTATTCGCGATCGGGCCGGCCTGGGCGCAGGACGAGACGCCTATGAACAAGGGCAAGCTGCCGGGCAGCCTGGAGAAGGCACCGTGGCTGGATGCCTGGATCCGCATCGACGCCGACAACCGCATCACGGTCTTTACCGGCAAGGCCGAACTGGGGCAGGGCATCAAGACGGCGCTGCTGCAGGTGGCGGCCGAGGAGCTGCTGGTAGCGCCCGGCCGCATCACGCTGGTCACCGCCGACACCGCGCGCACCCCGAACGAAGGCTATACGGCGGGCAGCCACTCGATGCAGGACAGCGGTACCGCGCTGCGCCATGCGGCGGCCCAGGTGCGCCAGATCCTGGGCGAACTGGCAGCCAAGCGTTTCGGAATCGGCGCCCCGGCGGTGACGGTGCGCGACGGGGTATTCCAGGCGCCGGACGGGCGCCGCGCCAGCTACGGCGAGCTACTCGCCGGCCAGCAGCTGCACCTGCGCTGCAACCCGGCCATTCCGGTGCGGGCGCCGGAGGGCCACACGGTGTCCGGCAAGCCGCTGCAGCGGATCGACATCCCGGCCAAGGTGACGGGCGGGCCGGCCTACGTGCAGGACTTGCGCCTACCGAACATGGTGCACGGGCGCATCGTGCGGCCGCCGACACCGGGAGCGCGCCTGCTCGATGTCGACACGGCCGCGGTCGCGCGCCTGCCGGGCGTCTTGAAAGTGGTGCGCGACGGCCGCTTCCTGGGCGTGATCGCCGACGGCGAATACCGCGCCGTCAAGGCCGCGGCGGCGCTGGCACGCGCGGCGCGCTGGGACACGCCGCCCACGCTGCCGGCGGACACCAGGCCGGCGCCGATGGTGCGCGCCTGGCCCGCCAAGCCCTACCCGATCCTGCAGCGCGGCGCGCCAGGCAGCGCCGGACGCACGCTGGCAGTAATGTATTCGAAGCCGTTCCAGCTGCATGCGTCGATCGGCCCGTCGTGCGCGGTGGCCCAGTTGGTGGACGGCCAGTACACGGTCTGGACCCACAGCCAGGGCGTGTATCCGCTGCGCGAGGCCTTATCCGAACTGCTGGGCGCGGACAAGGCCACGATCCGCTGCATCCACACCGAGGGTTCGGGCTGCTACGGCCACAATGCCGCCGACGACGTCGCCGCCGACGCCGCCCTGCTGGCGCGCGCCTTCCCCGGCCGTCCGGTGCGGGTGCAATGGATGCGCGAGGACGAAAACGGCTGGGAACCTTTTGGTCCCGCGATGCTGACGTCGGCGCGGGCCACGCTCGATGGCGGCGGCAAGATCGTCGACTGGCAGTACGACGTCTGGAGCCCGCCGCACAACACGCGCCCCGGCAAGGCCGGCAACCTGCTGGCGGCGACCCACCTCGACAAGCCATTCAAGCCGGACACCCCCACGCCCAGCCCCCAGCCGGAAGGCAGCGGCGACCGCAACGCGATTCCGTATTACGTGCTGCCGAACGCGCGCGTGGTGCACCAGTTCCAGGACACCATCCCGCTGCGCAGCTCGGCCCTGCGCTCGCTCGGTGCCTACTGCAACGTGTTCTCGATCGAGAGCTT
>JAKOOD010000144.1 GCA_022701635.1 Burkholderiaceae bacterium
TCGTCGGCCAGCATTTCATGGGTTTGCAGCTCGCCAATCAGCTTCTGCATGTTCTCGATACGGCGCTGGGTAGCGGAGGTCGACCGCACACGTTCGATCGGCGCCAGCGAAATCGGGGAGCGTTCGGTCGGTTGAGGCGGGACGCGTTCGATCAGTGCAGAGTTGCTGGACGTGTGCACTGCGTTGAGATCGCCTTGCACCGCATTGTGGTGAGTCGCTGCATGCATATTGGTTTGCTCCGTATAAAAGACAGTGTTCTGGTGAGGCTGCGGGCCCATCGCCTGTCTTATGACCTTATGACAACACGGCGGTTCCGCTTAACTAGATACAAGGTTGCCTGTGTCATCACGTCTGGTCTGTGCGCCATCCAACATTGCCGGAATATTCCGAACGAGTAGGAAATGGCTGAGCTAGTCCCATCAACTATGCACGAACACGTGGCGCGGACGCCGTCGCACGATTGAAACGACAAGAAAACAACATGTGCCCCAAATATTTTGTTGTCGCTCAAAAAAATTGTGAATGGGGCAAACATGTCGGTTTTATGACATCTTGCGTGCATATGAAGCCTCTATATAGGGAGATTGCTTACATCTGGAGCAATATCTGACCGCAAATACAGACAAAACCGCTTAATTTCGTAACATTCGGAAACACTCACTCGACAGTTTGTAACCGCTCACGTTGTAAAATTTCCACACCAGCCGTTCCTAGGTGCGCTAGCGCACGGACCTCAACGAGGAACGACTTGTAAGCTTGACATCAACATCACTGCAAGACATGCGATGTCAGTACCTTTACAACTTATGGGAGTTACCTGTGAATAACATGAAGAAGATCGCTCTGGCTGCCGCCATCCTCTGCTCGGCCGGTTCCACGCTGGCACAAGAAGTCATCAATCCGTCGTGGTACATTGCACCGACCGTCGTCGGTATCAAGCCGGACGCGGATTTCGGCGTCGATGACAAGGACTGGGGCGGCGGGTTGAAATTCGGTAAGCCTGTGCACCCACTGTGGGACATCCAGATCGGCGCAACCCACGCCCGTGCAAAGGATAACGGCAACGACTACCGCCAGACCCTGGTCGGTATCGACTCCCTGCTGATGCTGTCGCGCCAGAACTTCCGCCCGTTCCTGCTGCTGGGCGTCGGTGGTCAACGTGACCACATGAGCACCCCGCTGCGCCGCGCTTCGGGCTGGTCGCCATACGCGACTGCAGGCCTGGGCTTCCAGGTCGGCATCAACGACCGCCTCGCGCTGCAAGCCGACGTGCGCGCTGTGAAATCGAACCTGCGTGACGACGACAAGTACGGCTTCAACAAGTCCCTGACCAAATACGCTTCGGTCAGCCTGAACTACGCCCTGAGCCCGGCACCGCAGCCGGTCCCGGTCGCCGCCCCGACCCCGGTCGTCGAAGCACCGCCGCCAGCACCGCAACCGGAACCGGTCGCTCCGCCGCCACCGCCGCCGGCACGCTTCGAGAAAGTCACCCTGGACGCCAACAAGACCTTCGGTTTTGACAGCGCCACCGTGATCACCCCGGCACCGCAACTGGACGAGATCGCCGCTGCCCTGCAGGCCGACACCTCGATCAGCAACGTCGACGTCACCGGCTACACCGACCGCCTGGGTTCGGACAAGTACAACCAGAAGCTGTCGGAGCGTCGCGCCAACGCCGTGCGTGACTACCTGGTCGCCAAGGGCATCGACGGCAGCCGTCTGCGCGCTTCGGGCAAAGGCAAGGCCAACCCGGTCGTGACCGATTGCAAGCAGAAGAAGAAGTCGGACCTGATCGCCTGCCTGGCACCGAACCGCCGCGTGGAAGTCGAGCAGATCACCATCGAACGCCGCGTGCAGTAATTGCTGGCTTGAATTGACGGCGCCCTTGCGGGCGCCAGTCGAGTGGGCGTAGGCCCGAGAACGCGCCTTCGGGCGCGTTCGTCTTTTGGAGATGCGCTATGGAAGTAAAAAACTTTATGCCGTACATGCGCAAGCTCATCCATGTGATGCGCTGCGCCATCACGGAGTGGATGGACCATCGCGCGGCCAGCAAGGGTGCAGCCCTGGCATTCTATTCCCTGTTCTCGCTGGCACCGATCCTGGTGCTGGTGATTGCCGTGGCAGGTTTTTTCTACGGTCGCGAAGCTGCTCAAGGGCAATTACTCAATGAATTGCGCGGCCTGGTCGGCCCGCAAGGCGCCACCACGATCCAGGCAATCCTGGCCGGTGCGCAAAACAAGGACAGCGGCCTGTTCGCGACCATCCTCGCCTCGGTCCTGCTGGTGGTCGGCGCAACCAGCG
Source organism: Burkholderiaceae bacterium (assembly GCA_022701635.1). GTDB lineage: Bacteria > Pseudomonadota > Gammaproteobacteria > Burkholderiales > Burkholderiaceae_D > Telluria > Telluria phyllosphaerae. The sequence continues at coordinate 2,302 of JAKOOD010000144.1, forward strand.
CCTTTTCGGAATTGAAGGACAGCCTGGATGAAATCTGGGGCGTGCCGCCGCCCAAGGATGCCAGCTGGTGGGACACGGTGCGCACGCGCCTGCTCTCGTTCGGCCTGATCCTGACGCTGGGCCTGCTCCTGATGACCTCGCTCGTCGTTTCCGCGGCGTTGACGCTGGTCGAAAAATACCTGGGCGGGATCTGGCACTCCACCACCGTCATTCTCGGCTGGGTGGCATGGGGATTCGGCT
>JAKOOD010000146.1 GCA_022701635.1 Burkholderiaceae bacterium
TGGTTGAAACGGGTGCTCATGCGGTCTCCATCATTCATTGGTGTTGTTGTATTCGCCGAGGTAGACGTCGGGCGCGTCCGGGCGTACGGTCTCGCCCAACTTGGTGACCGGGTCGAAGCCGGCCTGCTGGAGGTTGTTCCACCAGTCGCTTGCGTCGAACTGGGCCGGGCGGTGCGCCAGCGTGCCGTTGCGGTTCCATTCGGACCAGGGGTTGTCCCTGACGATGTGGGCGCCGATGCGCGAATGTAAAATGACGGCCTTGCCGACCGCTTCCAGCGTGCGCTGGCGGATGGTGCCGTTCGGCGCTTTGTAGACGTCGACCTCGCCCAGGCTGCAGGTGTAGCCCTCGACCGGCACCCGGCCGTAGGGCGTGCAGCGCTGGTTGTGGAACCACTGGCGGGCGACATAGAAGGCAGTGTCGTTTGCCTTGGCGGAGGGTTCGCCGCTGAAGCGGCAGCCGTTGAACACCATGCCGTACTTCGCGCGGCGGCTGGTGTCCGGCGCCAGCGCGTACGAGGCCGGGCGGCCGCCGATCTGTCGCACGTCGCAATCCTGGAAGTAGGCGATGGTATCGCCGAAGATGAAGTCGACGTCGCCTTCGATCCAGGTCTTGTGGAAGAAGCTGCGCGTCGTATTCACGTAATCCTTGGAGCTGAGGAACAGCGTGTCCTGCAGGCCGAGCAGGACGACCCCTTCGAACTGGGCGCGGTCGGCGCCGTCCACGCGCAGCGCCACGGCCTGGTGGTGCACGCGGCTGCCGCCGGTGGTATCGGGGCAGTTGTCGCCCGTGCATTCGTTGTGCTTGACGCCGCCGTCGCGGTTGTAAACGTTTTCGATGGTGAGATTACGCGCCTGGAAGCCGTCCGCCTGCACCCACACTGTGCTCGAGCCGTAGGTGCCCAGCGCCGCCGAGTCCTTCAGGCCCTCGTAGAGCGCGCGCACGCCAGGCGCGGCCTGCGCGAACTGGGCGGCGTAGCGCTGGCGGTAGGCGGCGCCGGTGGTGGAGGCATCCAGGCCGGCGCGGATGCGCGTGGCGCGCGGGTCGGGGCCGTCGCCGTACAAGGTGATCGGCGCGCCGCCGGCCGGCACGTACACCAGCTCGTCGTAGATGCCGGGCGCCAGGCGGATATGGATGCGCTCCTTGCGGCCGGTGTCGAGGAGGGCGCGGCTGACCGCCGCCTGCACCGTGGCGAAACGGGTCACGCCGTCGGCCGGCGCCCGCGCATCGACCACGTAGTCGGGGCGCAAGCGCGCCTGCGTGACCAGCGGGTCGGCCAGCGGATCCCAGGGCTCGACACGTTCGTTGCCGACCGGGCCGACGTACTTCAGTACTTCCCGATAGTCGTAGGCCCGGGCCTGTTCGGCGCTGAGCTGCGGCCGCGCATTGCGGACCGGCTCGGCCGGGAAGGGCAGGAATTTCTCGCTGCACGCGCTGTCGGCCGCAGCATGCCTATTCGGCGCATTGATCGGCGTGCCCGACAGCCGGGTGTAAGCCATCATGACTTGCGGTTCGTCCTGCACCGTCACGTCGCTCAGCGCCAGGTTCAGCGGGTGGGCATCGTCGTAGCCCTGCAGGCGCACGCGCGCCGGTCCCGGGCCGGTGCTGCGCACGCGCTCCAGGCGGATGTCGCTGTAGGAAGGCAGCAGCTTGCCCGGCTGTCCCGCGTCTTCGTAGTGGGTGCTGATGTCGATCGGGGTCTTGATGCCGCGCATGCAGACGTCGCGGTAGAGAATGCCGGACACGGTGCCGCCGCGCGTATCGTTGCTCTTGATGCGCAGGCCGGACGTGGTGCCGTCCATCGCCAGGTCGTCGACCAGCACCTTGCGCACGCCGCCATTGGTCTCGCTGCCGATCGACATGCCGTGGCCGCTGTAGAAGTGGTTGTGCAGGATCGAGACATTCTCGGTCGGGCCGCCGTTGCCGGCCTTGATGGCGACGTTGTCGTCGCCGGTGCGGATCCAGCTGTGGGCGATGGTGATGTTGCGCGAGGAGATCGGATCGATGCCGTCGGTATTGCGGGCATCGTGCGGCGTATCGATCTTGACGGCCCAGGCGGTGAAGCCGTCGACTTTGTTCAGGGTGACGTGGAAGTTCGGCGAGTTCTTCAGCAGGATGCCGTACATCGTGAAGTCCTGCGACTGGTCCACCTGGATCAGGCGCGGCACGTTCTGGCGCGTCTTTTCCTGTTGCGCGCGGCGGGCGATCTGCCACCAGCTTTCGTCCTTGCCGGCGATCTTCCGGCCGCCCTGGCCGTCGATGGTGCCACGGCCCATGATGCCGCTACCGCGCGTGTTCTCGGCGCTGATCAGCGGGCGGCAGCCCTTGCCCGAGGCGTCGTTGCTGCCGCAGGTGCCAGCGCCCTTGTCGAACAGGTGCGGATCAAGGCTGGCATACAGCGTGGCACCGGCGTCCACGACCAGCGTCACACCGCTTTTCAACTGCAGTGGCCCGGAGACGAAGCTGCGCTTTTCGTTGCTGGCCGAAAGCACCACCGCACGGCCGGGGGCGCACTGGTCGATCGCGGCCTGGATCCGTGCGGCGTCGTCGCGGCCGCTGTTGGCGGCCTCGCCGAACAGCACCGCGCAGGCGGCCGGCAGCTTGGGTTCCTGGACGTCGCGGCTGTCCTGCGCATGGGCGGCGCAGGACAGGCTGGCCAGCGCGGCGGCGATGGCGAGGCGGCGCATCAAGGCTTGCCCCCATCCATGAAATACGCGCGGGTTTGCGGAAGCGCCTGCACCAGCTCGCGCTCGACCATGCGCGCGAACAGGTCGGCCCCCTTCTTGCCCAGGTGGGTGCGGTCGAAGGCGCTCTTGGCGGCGCCGGCGACTTCCACCTTGTTCGGATCGGCAGGTGCTGCGATTGCCGGCGGCGGCGGCGCCATCGCCAGCGTATCCGCTTCCTGCTGGCCCATCGCCTGCACCGCGCCGGCGCTATCGGCGTTCAGGTCGAGCAGCACCGCATGCTCCTGTTGCGCCACCTTGCGGATGGCGGCGGCCCAGGGTGCCAGGTCGTCGCGCAGCCATTGGCCCTTGAAGCTGCGGCGCGTGAGCGGCGTCACCAGCACCGGCACGCCGCCAAGGGCGGTGGTCTCCTGCGCGTAGCGCGCCATGTTGGCCGGGAATTCGGAGACCAGGTCGGTCGAGCGCGGCGGCTTGCCCGGCTGGTCGTTGTGGCCGAACTGGACCAGCACATAGGTGGTGGTGGCGCTGCCGTCCTGCAGCAGGCGCCGGACTTCGTCCCAGCGCCCCTCGGCGCGGAAGCTCTTGGAACTGCGGCCGCCGCGTGCCAGGTTGACGCAGTCGACCTGCGGCGTGAAGCGGGCGCACAGGGCGTCGCCGTAGCCGCTGTTGCTGGCCATGGTGGAGTCGCCCACCAGGATGACGCGCACCGGCGCCGCCGCGGCCGGCCCCGCCAGTGCGAGCGCCGCCAGTGCGGCAGGCGCGATGGTAGGTAATTTCATTGTGCTCCTCGATGAAGGCGAACCGATGCGCGACCGGCTCCCATCGGGCAGGGCGCGACCCGCCGCCGCGCCCTGCTCGTCGCTCAGCCAACCATCCCTACGCTTACTGGAAGTCGTAGGTCACGCGCAGGTTATACGCGCGTCCGGTCGGGTTCGCCGCACTGCTCAGGTAAGCGTAGCTGTACACCGTGTTGTTGGTGATCGGCGGCGCCTTGTCGAACAGGTTGGTGATGCCGGCGGTGACCGTCACCTGCTTCTGCGCACGCCAGGTGCCGGTCAGGTTCCACGCCGAATACGACGAGATGTCGCGGTAGTACTGCGGCGCCACCGCCACGTTGGCGTCGCGGTACTTGCTGTTGAAGTTGTTGGTCAGCTGGGCACCGAAGTCGCCGTTTTCCCACGACAGGCGCAGGTTGTGCTTCCAACGGTAGGTGATGATCGGGTAGCTGGACGTGGTGCCGTTGCTGGCCCAGCCGAAGCGGCCGACGTTCGACATCCAGGCGCCGTTCTCTTCCAGCTGGTTGTCGAAGCGGGTCAGCCAGGTGCCGTCCAGGCCGATGCGGAAGGTACCGAAGCGGGTGCGCGGCAGGTCCCAGTTGCCGGATACGTCGACGCCGCCGGCGATCTGGCCACCCAGGTTCATCGTCGTGTTGTTGATGTAGGCGAGGCTGCCGTCGGCATTGCGCACGAACAGGTTCTGGTACTGGGCGTAGTTGGTGAAGTACACCGATTCCGGCAGGTTGGCCAGCATCTTCTTCATGTTGACTTGCCAGTAGTCGAACGACAGCGTGACCGCGCGGCTCGGCTCGAACACCACGCCCAGCGTGCCGCCCTTCGATTTTTCCGGCTCCAGGTTCGGGTTGGAACCGGTCAGCTTGTTCAGCTTGGCGTTGCAGACGTCGGCGGCGTTGGCGCCGGCGACGGCGGTGCCGGTGCCCGGAATGGTTGGGGTCCGGCTCGGGCACAGCACCGGGTCGTCCCAGCGCGCCGCGGTCGTGGTATTCGCGACCGTGGTGCGGTAGCCGTTCAGGTCGAACAGGGTCGGGGCGCGGAAGCCGGTGTTCGCGGAACCGCGGAACATCACGGTCTTGGCAGGTTGCCAGCGGAAGCTGATCTTCGGCGTCACGGTGCTGCCGACGTCGCTGTACCTGTCGACCCGGACCGCGCCGTTCAGGGTGAGGGTCTTGGTGACCGGCGCATCCAGTTCGGCGAACACGCCGGCGATGTTGCGCGCGCTGTCGCCATGGCCCGTCACCGACTTGGCGTAGGTGATGTCGGTGGCCTGGGCCAGCTTGGTGTCTTCGTTGGTGTCGCGGTGCACGTCGGCGCCCAGCGCCAGCGCCAGGTCGCCGCCGCCGAGGGCCATCAACGAGCGGCTGATGGTGCCGTCGATGCCGTAGTAGGCGGTCTTGGCGCTGCGGTTCAGCATGCCGTCGGCGGCGATCGAGTTCAGGTAGTCGCGGCCGGCCTGGTCCTGCAGCCCGAACGGGTTGAGGGCGCCGCTGGCCAGGCCGTTGATCAGGCCGATGCCGGAGTAATAGCCCGACGCGAAGTACACCTTGCGCTGCGACAGGCCATAGCTGGCGCCGGTGCGGTAGTCCCAGCCGCCGACGGTGCCTTCGGCCGACAGCAGCAGGCGCTGGTTGACCTGGTTGTCGCGGGTGACGGCCGCGCCGTCGTCGGCAACCGCCCAGCTGACCGTCAGCGGCTGGCCGGTGACGCCGGTCACCGCCGGCACGCCGCCGCTGGCGCCCGGGTACCAGCGGCTGGATGCCGGCAGGATCGCCTGGCGCGAACCCACGGCAAGCACCTGGGTCGGGTTCTTGTAGCTGTAGATCGATTCGTCGCCGCGCGTGTATTCGAGGCTGACGGTGTGTTCGCCGAAGCGCTTGGTCGCCTTGCCGTACATCGTCAGCTGCTTGTTCGGGTACAGCGCGGTGCCGTAGGTATCGTTGTTCAGCACGCAGGTGTTCTTGGCGCCCTGGATCGAATAGGGCGCCAGGCAGCCGGCCGCGTAGTACGGGTTGGCGGCGTTCTTGTTGGTCGCCGTGGTGAAGTTGGCCGGGGTGGCGTAGCCGCCGCTGGCGGCGCTCGGCGCCAGGCCGATCGAGGTCAGGGTGGCCGCGTCCGGCACGAAGCCGGCGCGGTCCGACATCAGGAGGCGGCTGCGCTGGTGGAAGTCGACCGTGCCGTACAGGTTCCAGCCGTCGTTCTGCAGGCTGCCCTTGCCGAAGGTCAGGGTCACGCGCTGCTCGTCGCCGCCGCCGTGGCGTTCCGGCTGCACGGCCTGGAGGGTGGCCGAGACGCCCTGGACTTCGCGTTTGGTGATGAAGTTGACCACGCCGCCGATCGCGTCCGAGCCGTAGATCGAGGAGGCGCCGTCGCGCAGCACTTCGACGCGCGCCAGGGCGCTGATCGGGATCGTGTCGAGGTTGGCGTAGCCGTCGGCGATTGCTTCGTTGGCCAGGCGGCGGCCGTTCAGCAGCACCAGCGTGCGGTTCACGCCCAGGCCGCGCAGGTTGATGTTGGTGCCGGAACCGGCCTGCGAGGGTGCCAGCGACGCCGATTGCGGCAGCGCCATCATCACGTCGGCCAGGGTGGTCATGCCCTGCTTGGCGAGTTCTTCGGCCTTGATGGTGGTGACCGGCAGCGCTTCTTCGGCGGCCAGGCGCTTGATGCTGGAGCCGGTGACTTCGACGCGCTGCATCGATGGGTCGGCCTGCTGCGCGGCGGCCTGCTGCGCCAGTGCGAACACGGCGAGGGAAATGGCGGAAAGGGCGATGGAATGCTTGCTACGCTTGGTTGGGTACTTCATGAAGCTGTCTCCTGGTTTTGATTCGATGCGACTCGATGACGTGGCGCCGTCGGTGTCCGCGGCGCCTTTGGTGTCGTTCCGGGCTTCTTGAAACTTGCTGCGTGTGGCTGCTCTGTGTCGGGTGCTCCGCTTGAATGTCTGGTCTGTCCAGTCTAAATTGGTTTAGCCAGTTTAACAACTGGTCCAGCCAATATTTGAACAGTTCTGATTCTTTGTGGTTGGGAACAGACAGTTCAGGGATGTTCGCGATAGCTGGTCTGGCCACCGTCCTTCGGAACGAAGTGGTAGGTGCGCACCTTGTACTGGATATCGAAGGCCGGATTGGCCATCAGCTTGATCATCTCGGCGCCGGCCAGCAGGGTCGGGCCGTAGCCGTGCAGCGCATCCTTGCTGACAGGGCGGTTGTAGTAATAGACCTGGTCGCCGGCGAAGGTGGTGCCGACGCAGGTGCCGTCGACCGCGCCGTCCTTGCCGATGCGGGTCGACAGGCCGGCCCAGCCGGCAAGCGCGATGTCGCCGTAGGTCGTCGGGCTGATCCAGCCCTGGTTGATCGCGTGCGCGTAGGTGTAGACGAAGATCGCGGTGGCCGAGGTCTCGAGGTAGGAGTCGTTCCGGTCCAGCATCTGGTGCCACAGGCCGCTGCCCGACTGCAGCTGGCCGATGCCGCGCAGCGCCTTGCGCAGCTGGGCCAGCACCCCCGCATAGCCCGGATGGTCCTTCGGCAGGACGTCGAGCAGGTCGGACATGCTCAGCACCGCCCAGCCGTTGGCGCGGCCCCAGTAGAAGTGGGGCGCGTCCGGATTGTTGGCGTTCCAGCCGTGGGTGTACAGGCCGTCCTTCTCGTCGAACAGGTAGCCGGAGAACTGCAGCACGTTCCTGACGGCGTCGTCGAAGTAGGCGCGCTTGCCGCTCATGCGTCCGAGTTCGGCCAGCGCCGGCACGCCCATGTACATGTCGTCGGCCCACAGCGACACCGCCTGCGGGCGCTCACGCGCCAGGGTGCCGTCCTTCAGGCGGAACTGGCCCTTGGCCACCCAGTCGCCGCAGACCTTGATCTGGCTTGCCATGTCGGGGCCGACCCTGGCCGCACGCGCGCGCATCATGGCGGCGCACATCGAACCGGCGTCGTCCAGCGAACGCGGATCGAGGAAGCGCGCGAAGCTGTTGTTGCGCTCGAGATGGAAGCGTTCTTCCTGGGCGCGGAAGTAGGGCAGGCGGTCGGCGAAGAACTGCAGGTGGCGCGCGGTGAGATCGGAGAAGCGCCTGTCGCCGGTGACGTCCGCGGCCCGCAGCATGCCGGCGTGGACCACGCCCATTTCGTAGGCCTGCAAGCCGAAATCGGCGTCGGTGGTGTCCATCACGGCATCCGCCACCGGCGTGGTGAAGTCGGTAATGGCCGCGCCTCCCTTCCTGTGCACCACGCGCGTCGGGGTATGCGACGCCATGTAGCCGCGCACGCGCTGCAGCGCATCGGTGATCTCGGCCGCCGTCGGCTTCTTGTAGGGGACCGGATAGCTGCCTTCGGCGGGATCCTTGAGGTTTTTGTTGTCGGTATTGCGGAAGGGGCCGTCGGCGTGGGCCGAGGTGCTCAAGGCGAGGGCGATCAGGCTGGCGAGCAGCTTGGCGTTCAGGTTCACCGTTGTCTCCGGTTGCATATCGTCGTGGCCGGCTCGCCGGATCTCTGGTGGACCGTGCTCAGCCGTTTTATGGTTGGACCATTCTAAGTTGGTCTGGCCACATTGGCAAGGTGGACTAGCCGGATGTGTCGGCTGCGTGGCATACTGGATAAACCATGTGGTCCTGGATGGCCACGCCGATGACGACGAGGAGACGCCATGAAGATTGTCCGCGATGCGATGCTGGTATGCGGTTTGTGCCTGCCTGTGGTGGCGGTTGCGCAGTCCACGGCACCTCCGACCATGCCGGCGCCGACGCCGTACACCGCCGAAACCACCTACGCGAAGCTGATCGACAAGTACCCGTTCATCCGCATCGCCGGCAGCGAACTGCCGCCATCGGTGCGTGCGGTGCGGGACATCACTTATCAGAGGCGTGGCGAGCATGCGCTGCAGCTGGACCTCTACCTGCCGGCGCAGAAGGCGGCGGTGCCGGCTGCGGCGATCGTGTTCGTGCACGGCGGCGGCTGGCAGACCGGCAACCGGGCGGAATTCGCCCCGATGGCGATCCGCATGGCCGAACGCGGTTTCGCCACCGCGACCGTCAGCTATCGCCTGTCGCCGGAAGCACGCTATCCGGCCGCCATCCACGACGTCAAGTCGGCGCTGCGCTGGGTGCGCGCGCATGCGGGCGAGTACGGGATCGATCCGGCGCGCATCGCGGTCGCCGGCGGGTCGGCCGGTGGGCAGATCGCGAGCCTGGTGGGCGTGACCAACGGGATCGCGCGTTTCGATCCGGACGGCGCGCCGGGCGCGGTGTCGAGCGCGGCCCAGGCCATCGTCAACATCGACGGCTTGTCCGATTTCACCTCGCCGGCGGCGCGCGAGAACGAGGACAACCCGGCCAAGCGGCCGACGGCGGCCGGGTCCTGGCTGGGCGGCAGCTATGCCGAGGCGGCGGCCACCTGGCACGAGGCGTCGCCGACCTTCCATGTGAGCACGAAGACGCCGCCGATCCTGTTCATCGGCAGCGCGCAGGCGCGCTTTGCCGTCGGCCGCGAAGCGATGATCGAAAAAATGAAGGCGCAGGGCGTGGCGGCGCAGACCGTGCTGCTGCCGGACACGCCGCACAGTTTCTGGTTGTTCGACCCGTGGCTGGCGCCGACCGTGGAGGCGACGGTGGCCTTCCTGCGCACGCGGATGGCGGCGAGCAGCGGGCGGCCGTAGCACCGTCAGGTGGCGAGCGACGTATCCATCCTCGGTCACCCCCAGGAAAGCTCGCCGAACCACCAACACGGTCGGATCCTGCGGCTTGAAGACGGATTATGTGCAACGACACGGCGTCAATAAAGGCGCTGCTGTCGTTCACACATTGCTGTCTGCCAGTGTCGTCACTGTCGAACGAGCCGCTCGGCAAACGCTGCGGCAGAAATGACGAATTCGATGCATGGCGCCCCGATGCAAATACGCAACGGTGGCGCGATGGCGCTCGCTGGCAGCTGAGTGGAACAACTCGTACGCGCCACCCACCGATGGCAAGATCATTCGCCCAAATGCGACTGCCAGCCGCGCATCGCTGACAGGCATCGCGCGAGTACACATCGCTCTGCTTGGGCGTACCCGCTCGTGCAGCATCACGCGGCGCCCTCACAGCGCTGGCCCTCACGCGTTCCGCACGCCGATCTAAACCCTTGCGGCCATGAAAGCCTTTGTCGGCCTCAACGCGTCAATGCGTGGCAGACGCCTGCACAAACTACGCCAACATATAAAAAAGCAAAATATGATTTTTTTGAGCAACTAGTATTTATGTATGTTATCTTTAAGTTGCATCAAATGTTCATCACGACTCCGTGTCGGCGAGCCTGCCTGCTCGATGCACTGCGCATCAAAACTACGATGTCGCGACACAGACTTGGTTACAAATCATTAATCATAACTCAATAAAAATCTATGAAAACATTGCATAAGTACCTCATCACAGGTGTGTTCTCCACCTTGTGCGGCGTTGCCGGCGCCACCCCGATCTTCTCCGTCACGTATGAAGCAGCTGGCGTCACCAACTCGACCGCGGCATTTTCCACCAAAGGTATCGAAACGTTCAATAACAAGGCGGCTGGGCTGAACCAGACGTTTACGTCGACCTTCGGGATGAGCGGGGTCAACGCGATCACGGGTACTTATAAAAATGTGGACATCGCGGCACAGAATTTGTACGGCGGCGCGGACGGCAGCTATGCATTGACCTCGACCAATAGCGCATCCTCGGCCACCTATTCACTGGCGCTGTCGAGTGCGCAACCGATCACCTATTTTGGTTACTGGCTCTCTGCGCTCGACGCAGGCAACGAGTTAAGCTTCTATAAAGGCAACGACCTGTTATTCAGCTTCACGCCGGATGCCGTGTTATCGCTGACTGGAAACTGCACGACCGCGGGCAACGCCTATTGTGGCAACCCTAAAACGGGCGAAAACAAGGGCCAGCCTTATGTGTTCCTGAATTTCTTCGATCAGGATGCGACCGGATTCGACCGCATCGTGTTCAAGGAGACGGTGGCCTATTCCGGTTTCGAATCGGATAACCACACTGTCGGACGCTACGTCACCACGAGCGGCACCGAGCTGAACAAGGTGCCGGAACCAGGCACGCTGGCGCTGCTGGGACTGGGTGTCCTTGGCCTGGCCAGGGCGCGCAAGCGCAAGAAGCTGTAAACCTGCACAAATGTCGCGGCCGGTTTGATGGCTGTGCCGGCACTGTCGCGGATGCCTTGCAAGCAGGTATCCGGGCACGTTCCACAACGCAGTGTCGTCAGTCAAGGGGGGGCTGGCCGCCAGTGCAGGCGTCCAAGCGAGCTGGATACCGGTCGAGCATTCGCTGCGCCAACGCATTCGGCCTGACTGTGCAGTCCGGGCATTGCTGTCGGTAGCGGGCAATCAGACACAGACGCAGCCAACACGGTAAGTGCGATTATTGTTGTATAAAAAGAATATCAGTTGCGCTGGAGTACTCTCTTTAAAACTTTATCTGTAAAATATTTTGGTTGCATCACTTCAACTGCAGCGCCTGATGTCGGCGACAGGAAGATGATCGGTCAACCTAATTTGTTTGGAGACAGAGTGTGAAAGTAAGAGTGTTCCGGGCCGCCCAGGCGCAAGGCGGTTTTACGCTGATCGAACTGATCGTTGTCATCGTGATCCTGGGCATCCTGGCGGCCACCGCGCTGCCGAGGTTTGCTGACCTGAGCAGCGATGCACGCAAGGCCACCGTCCACGCGGCGGGCAGTTCCCTGTCCGCCGTCAGTGCCATGACGCATGGGAAATCGCTGGTTACCCGTTCCCGTACCGCACCCATCGACATGGAAGGCGTCGCCGTGGCAATGGTCATCGGCTACCCATCCTCTGCCGCTACCACGGCGACTGCCGCCGGCTTGACCGGCGACGATTGGAAGATCAAGGTCAATGGCCGTGACCTGATCGTGTCGCCGACGGGCGCCGCCGATGCCGAAACCTGCAATGCGATCTATTCCGAGGCAACGTCGGTCGGTGGCGTGGTCACGCCGGCGCGGGTCGCCATCGTCGACAGCGGCTGCTGAGACGGCGGTACCTCAACCGCGCGAGAACGTCCGCGTCACCCGGTCCAGGTGCGCCCGCATCGCCAGCCTGGCGCCCGGCACATCGTGCGCCGCGATCGCCGCCAGGATGTTCCGGTGGTCGATCAGGGTCTGCTGGCGCAATTCCTCGGTCTGGAAATGCTCGGTCAGCTTGTGCCACAGGGTACCGCGCTGGTTCCACAAGTAATCGATTACACCGACCATCGCGCTATTGCCGGAAGCCCGTGCGATCGCCAGGTGGAAATTGCGGTCGGCCGATTCGTTGTTGCCGAGGTCTTCGTGATGCTGTTCCATCTGCTCGACCGCGACCAGGATGGCATCGATGCCGGCATCGGTGGCGTTCTTGGCGGCCATCGCGGCGACTTCGACTTCGATCATGCGGCGCGCCGCCAGCACTTCGAACGGACCGGGGCCGGCCGGGCGCACTTCGGGCTGGGGCGGGGCCTGCTCGCTGACGTAGACGCCGGAGCCGCCGCGCACTTCGATGATGCCGCCCAGCTCGAGCGCGATCAGCGCTTCGCGCAGCGAGGTGCGGCTGACGCCCAGCTTGATGGCGAGGTCGCGCTCGGAGGGCAGGCGCTCGCCCGGCTGGATGTTTTCTTCCTTGATCAGCTGCTCGATCTTGCCGGACACAACCCGATACAGGCGCGGTTCAGCCACAATCGCTTCGTGCAACACAGTGTTTCTCTTCATTATTCAGTGTCCAGAAAGATCGCAATGGCGAATCTTAGTTTGGGCGCAGCAATGTTGCAAGTGCAGTAACCCAAGCGATCAGCGGCATGACAACCGTGGCCTCAGCGGACGTAGCTCGGGTGGCGCTTGCGGATGTCGTCGATGTTGCGCAAGGTGCCCGATAAATGGCGCCGCAGCACTTCTTGCGCCCCGGGCGCATCGCCGCGTTCGATCGCCTCCACCAGTTCGGTATGGTCGTCCAGCACGCGCGCCAGCTTGCCCGGCGATGGCAGGTCGAGGCGGCGCAGGCGGTCGATGTGGCCGCTCTGGCTGCGCACCATCTGCCACAGGTTGGGGACATTCGCGGCAACGTACATCATCTGGTGCATGGCCTGGTCGGCCAGGCTGAATTCGTGCAGGTCTTCTTCCGCCGCGACCAGGCGCTGGCGTGCCAGGTTCGACCGCAGTTTCGCGATCAAGGCGGCATCCGGACGGGAGGCGAGGGTGTTCACGACTTCGAGTTCGATCGCATTGCGCAGGAAGTGGGCCTCGCGCGCCAGTGCGACTTCGATTGGCCGTACCACGGTCGCATGCTGCGGGAAGATGTCGACCAGGCCTTCTTCGCCGAGGCGCTGCAGGGCGTCGCGGATCGGCGTTTGCGACAGGCCGAAGCGCGCCGCCAGCTCGGTGCGCGACAGCACCGTGCCCGGCGTCAGCGTCATGTCGATGATCATGTCGCGCAAGCGCTCGAATACCTGGGGCGCGGCGTGGCGCGAACGGTCGCGCGTGAACTCCGGTAACTGGAAGGCGGCATGCATGGGCGTGGTCGGTGCTCAGCTAACGAGATGCGACATGATAAGCGATTTTCATCAGGGTGTACGACGCCGTCGACCGCGGCAGCGCCGGCGCGCCCAGCTTGCCGTGTCGCGCGTCGGAGCCGCATTGGGCCGGTGTGGGATGGGGTGCATGGCACCACTTTAACCGCCTGCCTTGCGCCGGTCAGGCGACCGGGTTTGACCCGCGTCAGGCCGCGAAGTTTTCCTTGACGTTCTTTTCCATGAACAGCGAATGCGGATCCGCCGGATAATCGCCGAACGGGCCACGGCAGCGATAACCCAGGCGTTCGTACAAGACCAGCGCCTCCGGTTGCGCGGGGCCGGTCTCAAGCAGGAAGGTCCGGATGCCATGCGTGATGGCTTGCGCTTCCAGCGCCGTCATCAGCGTGCACGCCAGTCCCTGGCCGCGCGCCTGCGGACGCACGTACACCCGCTTGATTTCGCCGTAGCCAGGTTGCATCACCATCGCGCCGCAGCCGAGCGGCGCACCGGCGGCATCGCGCAGCACGGCGAAGGATACGTTCGGCGCACACAGCGACGCGATATCCAGCGCATACACGCTGTCGGCCGGATAAATCGCATACAGATAGGCGTCCAGTTCGGCAATCAGCGCACGGATGTCGGGCTGGTCCGGGGATTCGAATGTGACCTGCATGGTGTTTTCGTGATCGGGGAGACAGGGGAGTATATCGTTATTCATACCGAAATAAACCGCCTGATCCATTCCACCTGGAATACACTGAGGCACCCGTATTTGCTTCGACACCATGTCAGCCGACCCCATTACCCTGCGCGCCCGCTTCAATCCCCTCATCAAACCGTTCCTGGTCATGCAAATCGGCGTGGCGATGATATGCACCGTGGTCGGCATTCCACTGGCCGTGATCTGGTTCCTGGGCGTCGGCCGCTGGTGGGCCCGGCATTACTTCGACAAGCTTGAATGCCAACTGGGCGAGCGCAGCCTGCGCTTCCGCAAAGGCATCCTGGTCACGACCGAAAAGACGATCCCGCTGGAGAATATCCAGGACGTCACGTTCATCGAAGGGCCGATCCTGAAGCATTTCAACCTCAGCACGCTGAAGTTCGAAACCGCCGGCCACAGCGTCGGCCAGGCCTCGGACATGCGCCTGACCGGCATCGTCGATGCCCAGGCCTTCCGCAGCAGGATCATCGAGGCGCGCGAAGCCCTGCGCCATCCGGCACCGAACACGCACGACGATCCGCAGCTGGCGGTGCTGCGCTCGATCGAATCGAAGCTGGACGACATCGCCGCGCTGCTGCGCGCCAGGCAGTAGGCCCCCTGCAGTCTCAGGCGCCGGCGAGGATCGCGTCCAGCGTCGCGATCTCGTCGGCCGTCAAGGCCGGCATCTGCACGGCCCGTACCGCTTCCAGCACCTGTTCCGGCTTGCTGGCGCCGATCAGCACCGAGGTGATCGCCGGCTGGCGCTTGACCCAGCGCAGCGCCAGCTGGGCCAGCGATCCGTCGCCCGCGCGCGCGACGGCATCGAGGGCACGGGCGATGCGCAGGCGCTCGTCGGTCACGTGTTCCGGCTTCAGGAAGCCGGCGCCGCCGGCCGCGCGCGAATCGCCGGGCAGGGTGCCGCCCAGGTAGCGGTCGCTCAGCAGGCCCTGGGCCAGCGGCGAAAAGGCCACGCCGCCGATGCCTTCCTGTTCCAGCACAGGCAGCAGGTCGGCTTCGGCCGCGCGCACCAGCATGCTGTATTTCGACTGGTTGACGATGCAGGGCGTGCCCAGGCGCCGCAACGCGTCGGCCGCGCGCCGGGTCTGTGCGCCGTTGTAGTTCGAGATGCCGGCGTACAGCGCGCGGCCGCTGCGCACGATCCAGTCGAGCGCCGCCATCGTTTCCTCGAGCGGCGTGTTCGGGTCGGGGCGGTGGTGATAGAAGACGTCGACGTAGTCCAGCCCCATGCGCTTCAGGCTCTGGTCCAGGCTGGCGACCAGGTATTTGCGGCTGCCCCAGTCGCCGTAGGGGCCCGGCCACATCGTGTAGCCGGCCTTGGTGCAGACCACGATCTCGTCGCGGTAGGGCCGCAAGTCGGTCTCGAGCAGGCGTCCGAAATTGCTTTCGGCGGACCCTGGCGGCGGGCCGTAGTTGTTGGCCAGGTCGAAACAGGTGATGCCCTGGTCGAACGCCGTGCGCACGATCGCGCGCTGGCGCTCGAGGTCGGCGTCGGCGCCGAAGTTGTGCCACAGGCCGAGCGACACGGCCGGCAGGCGCAGGCCGCTGCGCCCGCAATGCGGGTAGGGCATGGCCGCGTAGCGCTCGCCAGGTGGCGTCCAGTTCATTCGGCGATGATCCCGGCACCGGCCGCCGCGCGGCACACGTAGATGGTGGACAGCTGCCCCTTGGGACCGCGGTAGTCGCGCTCGACCGCCGTCTCGGTCGTCTCCACCATGTCCTGCGGCACCAGCGCCACCACGCAGCCGCCGAAGCCGCCGCCGGTCATGCGCACGCCGCCGCGGTCGCCGATCGTCGCCTTCACGATCTCGACCAGCTGGTCGATCAGCGGCACGGTGATCTCGAAGTCGTCGCGCATCGACGCATGCGAGGCGGCCATCAGCTGGCCCATGCGCGCCAGGTCGCCGGCCGCCAGCGCGTCGGAGGCGGCCAGTACGCGCTCGTTCTCGGTGACCACGTGGCGCGCGCGGCGCAGCGTCATCGGGTCGAGTTCCGCGCCGCGCTGTTCCAGCACCGCCATGTCGATGTCGCGCAGGGCCGGCACGCCGAAGTGGCGGGCGGCGGCTTCGCACTGTTCGCGCCGGGTGTTGTATTCGCTGTCCACCAGGCCGCGTTCCACGTGCGAGTGGAAGATCATGATGGCCGCGCCGTCGGGGATCGGCACCGGTTTTACCTCCAGCGAGCGGCAGTCGATCATCAGCGCGTGGCCCTCCTTGCCGCAGGCGGAGCTGATCTGGTCCATGTTGCCGCACTTGGTGCCGACGAACTCGTTTTCGGCACGCTGGGCGGCCAGGGCGATGTCGATCGGGGTGAGCTGGTCGTAGCCGGGCAGGGCGGCGAACAGGGTGCCGATCGCCACCATCAGCGAGGCCGACGACGACAGGCCGGCGCCCTGCGGCACGTCGCCGGAGATCACCAGGTCCATGCCCTGCACCGGCAAGCCCTGCTTGGCGCCGTAAGCGAGCAGGTCCTGGACCATGCCGCGCACGTAGTTGGCCCACATCGGCTGGTCCAGGCGTTCGATCGGGGCATCCATGCGGAACTCGTCGCCCGCATTGTCGTAATCGGCGGCCACCACGTGGACCACGGTATCGTCGCGCAGGCGCGCGGCGATCACGGTGCGGTAGTCGATGGCGCAGGGCAGCACCAGGCCGTCGTTGTAGTCGGTGTGCTCGCCGATCAGGTTGACGCGCCCCGGGGCCTGGACCAGCAGCGGTGCCGGTTCGCCGAAGGTGCTCTCGAAAACGCTGGCCACGCGGGCCGTCAGGGTTGTGCTCATATTAGTCAGGTTGTGGATTGTTCAGGTAATGCACGTCGGACTGGGCGCGCAGCTGGGCCGCCGCCTGTTCCGGTGTCAGGTCGCGCTGGGCTTCGGCCAGCATCTCGAAGCCGACCATGAACTTGCGCACCGAGGCCGAGCGCAGCAGGGGCGGATAGAAATGCGCGTGCAGCTGCCATGGGGCCGAATCGTCCCCATTCGCGTCGTCATTGTAGGGCGCACCGTGCCAGCCCATCGAGTACGGGAACGAGGTCTGGAACAGGTTGTCGTAGCGGGTGGTCAGCTGTTTCAGGGCCAGCGCCAGGTCGGCGCGCTGTTCGCGGCCCAGGTCTTCCAGGCGCCGCACCGAAAAGCGCGGCAGCAGCAGGATCTCGAACGGCCAGGCCGCCCAGTACGGCACGATGGCCAGCCAGTGTTCCGTCTTGACCACCACGCGCTCGCTGTCAAGCTCGCGCTCGGCGACGTCGAGCAGCATCGGCCGTTTGTTCTCGGCATAGTAGGCACGCTGGTGCTTGTCTTCGGCCGCCGGCAGCTCGGGCAGGAAGCTGGTGGCCCAGATCTGGCCGTGCGGGTGCGGATTCGAGCAGCCCATCACGGCGCCCTTGTTCTCGAAGACCTGCACCCAGGGATAGGTCTTGCCGAGTTCCGTGCTCTGCTCGCACCAGGTGTCGATCACGCCTTCGATGGCGGGCAACGCCAGCAGCGGCAGCGACTTGCTGTGGTCGGGCGAGAAGCAGATCACGCGGCTGGTGCCGCGCGCGCTCATGCTCTGGAACAGCGGATCGGCGCCGCCCGGGGCGTCCGGCGTGTCCGGCGTCAGCGCCGCGAAGTCGTTTTCGAAGACATAGGTGCCACTGTAGTCCGGGTTCTTGACGCCGTTGACACGGGTATTGCCGGCGCACAGGTAGCAGCTCGGGTCGTGCGCGGGACGCGGTGCGCGGTCCACCGCTTCCTGCTGGCCCTGCCATGGGCGCTTGGCGCGGTGCGGCGATACCAGCACCCAGTCGCCGGAGAGCGGGTTGTAACGGCGGTGCGGATGGTCGGTTGGATTGAACATGGGTTTCCTTGCAGTTGCCGTTCAAAAAACCATATCTTACCTGCACAAGGAATTATGTTGTTTTCATGTCGGTGAGCGGTGTGCGGTCGCCACCG
>JAKOOD010000164.1 GCA_022701635.1 Burkholderiaceae bacterium
CGGTTCAGGATTTGCTGGATAGCATCGTGCTGCGGCTGGAAAAGGAGGCGCTGGCCAAACAAAAAGGAATTGTCGACGTCGCCAACATTCACTTTCGTGGCAATTTGCCTGAGGCGGCTGCAGTGGCCCTGATGAGGAAATATTCACCTAAATGGCTGAGCAAGAATGGAGACGAATTTCTTAATAGCGTGAAGGCCGACGACTTTCGCACAATAGTTAGAAAAGTCAGTGCCAAGACCGATCCCAATGGTCGGCTGATACCGGAAAAAGACCGGTTTCCCTATCTTTCCGACCAGAGTGTCGAGTCCTTCCATGCGCTTACACAACACGTGATCCGAGGGCCTGCTCGCCTGTACCGGGTTCTCGGCCCATCCAGCCGTGCCATGAGCGATTGCTGGGTCACGGAAGCCGTCTTCAAAAAGCTGCAGAGTGCCCCTGACCCGAAGGCCGCATGGCGTGAACATTTGGCGGTGTGGCCGGATTGGAACCCGGACGGGCAGTTCGTCATCTACGACATCAAAGCCGGCGAAACACTGAATGTGTGGCGGGGAAAGGCAGCAAGCCAGAAGAAATCTGGTCTGCCCGATCATTTCTTACGAGGAGGGGAGGAACAGATCGTCTTCAATATCGAGCGCACCGATGTACGTAACGATACGGTTCTGTATTACAAAAACACGTCTGGAAAGCCGCTGTCACAAGTAAAGCCAATGACGCAAGAGCAGGTGAATGCTCTCAAGCAGAACATGACAGCCGCACAAAGGAAAGCATTCGACGATTCTCATCTGTGCTTGCGTCAAAAAATCAATCACCCGAATATCAGCGGTCCGTTCGAAACCGGATGGGGATATACCGAGTTCGATGGCGTGCTGCGAGCGGCAAAAATCGGATTGCCCGAACTTCCGGGTCAACTCACCACAGTCAACAGGTAAATCACATGAATTCTGATGGCCTCAACAGCAAGCTTGCACTCAGCCCTTGGCAACAAAAGCAGGCAGCAATGCTCACCTATTACTCGTCGCTGGAATATCTGATCAGCTTGCATACGCTTGTGACTCGTTTGATCGACGGGAACATTGATCCAGTTTTGGACCAGGCGAAATCGCAGGGTCGAGATGCCGTGCTGGTTGACGAGCGCTGGGGAACCCGCGATACCTCACAAAACTGGTCCAACAATGGATGGCCTTACTTGAAGGGCTTGCAGGATTTACTTGCCAAACAAATAGCCGAACGGCCGCTTGGAAAATATGCCATGGCGCCGGTCAACGAATCTTTTCGCGGCATGGATCAGTTTTCCCTGGGATGGATGACGCCGGACGAGGAAGACGCCTTCGATGAAGAAAGGCAGAAAATCAGCGATTGGGCATCGCCCATCAATTACACGATGGCTGACCGGATGGTGAAAGCGTGGAACGACTTTTATTTTGCGTGTCACTATCCTGAATTTGCTTGCCGCTTTGACCGGATCCCCAGGTTCCGCATTCGTACCGATATTGCTTACCCGACGGGCGTCATCCCTAAACAAACCGGTATCTATATAGCGAAAGACGATCCCCATGCCGCGCTGCAGTTCGCATGGTGCGGCAAACATGGACGCGAGCTGCGCCAGGCGACCACGTTCAACGAATTGGGGCTGGCAGCCTTCGCCGCAGTCGGCCGCCGGGATCTCTGGTTCAGCGACGAAAAGATGTTCAAGTTCACGACATCGCCTCCTTACGCCAAACTCTTTCATGACGATGTCATCTGGAATGACGGTCCGCATCCTAGTCTCGCACCGTCAGCTGTCGCCAGAAGAGCATTCACCAAGCATGATGCGGACTGGTACCTGCTTGAACGCATTGAAGGCGAATTCGACCACTTGGCCGATCTCGAGATTTCGGAGGCCGTGAAGCTGGGCCCACGCATCACTGGTGGAGAAAAATGTGTAGAGCCCGGATTCTACTTCTCGCCGTCTCGGCCGGACTCGCGCCGCTACCTTGCCAAGGACCAGCTCGCACCGTCCTTCGATACCGGATATGGCCAAACCTTCTGGCAATGGGATGCCAGCCAGACCTAGCCAGCAGAAATCTTCCCACCCCGGCGCCGGCGCCATAACCGGCGCCCGCCCCAGCCCAGCACCGACATCAGCACCAGCCACGGAATCAGGTAAGCCAGCCCCGTGATGGCCGTCGAGATCCCCTCCGCCAGGTGCCCACCGAACTCCCGCAGCGCTTGCCCGACCGGTGTCCAGAACGGCCGGTGCCGCGCCGAGCCGATCGACACCTTGAGAATCTCGGTCTCGACGCGCTGGCCCAGCAAGGCGCGCTTGCCGGCCGCCGCTTCATAGTTGGCCTGCACCTCGACCAGCGCCTGGTTCACCTTGATCAGCGCCTCGATGTCGTTGCCTGCTCGGCTGCGCAGGGCTTCGAGGCGGGTGCGGTAGTCGTCCAGCATGGCCAGCTGGCGGGCCGCGTCCGCGATCGGGGCGGACAGGTCTTCGGCGCGTGTGGACTGGCGGGCCAGCTCGGCGTGTTGTCCCATTGCCGCCACCAGCTTCGGAATGACATCCGGCCGGGCGCGGAATGTCAGCGTGGCCGCGGCGTTGGGCGCGCCTTCGATGCTCGACGCGAGCAGGGTGCAGGCGGCGGTGGCGTCGCGGCAGGCGCGCAAGCCGGCGGCCTGGGTGCTTGCCACCCGGTCCGGCGCGGTATCGATGTCGACCTCGTGCTCATAGGCGAGCTGGCGTGCCGTCCCGGCCGCCTGTTGCGCCACTTGGACGTTGCCCTGGTCCGCGCCATGCCGCGCCGAGCAGCCGGCCAGCAGCACCAGCAGCACCAGCAGGCCGGCGCAGACGATGGACGATGGTCGTGGATGCATGCTCGGGCGCGCGTGCCGCTGGGCTTATTCCTGGCGCAACCACACCTGCGAACGGCCGAACATCGGCATGCCGACGAAGCCGCGCACCTCGACCTTCTTGCCGCCCTCGCGCACGGTCAGCTTGCTCTTGTAGATCTTGCCGTTCTTCGGATCGAGGATCTCGCCACCGGTGTATTCGTCGCCGGTCTTCTTCAGGCCGGACACGATGGTCATGCCGACGATCGGCTGGTCCTTGCGGGCGTCCGTGCATTGCACGCATTTCGGGTTCTGGTCTTCGTTCGGTGCGCGAAACAGTTTTTCGATCTTGCCCTGCAATTCGCCCTGCTGCTCGGTGATGCGGATCAGGGCGCTCGGCTTGCCGGAGGCATCGTCGATGGTCTTCCACAAACCGACCGGCGAGCCGTCCTGCGCCATGGCGAGCGGGGTGGCGGCGAGGGCGGCAAGCAGGGACAGGGTGAGCAGGGGGCGCATGACAGTCTCCGGTTGAGTTATCTGGCCAGTGTAGCAAACTGCTCGATCGTACGGTCACGTGTTGCCTAGAAGTGACATTTGTCATACAAAAGTCATGGCAGTCGTGTCTGCCGCCGTGGGCCGGGTTTGCGGATACTCCTTCCATCGATAACGACATGAGGGTTCCATGAAACCGACCATCCTGACCACCCTGCTGCTGGCCGCCGGCCTGGCCTGTGCGAGCGCCGCCCATGCGGACACCACCCTGATCCGCGACGTGCGCGTGTTCGACGGCGTCGCCGCGCGCGAACACCGTTCGGTGCTGGTGCGCGACGGCGCCATCGTCGACGCCGACTATGCCGGCGAGGTGCCGGCCGGTGCGCGCGTGGTGTCCGGCGCCGGGCGCACGCTGTTGCCGGGCCTGATCGACGCCCATGTGCACGCCTTCCAGCATCTCGACCTGCCCTTGATGTTCGGCGTGACCACGCAGGTCGACATGTTCACGGGCGTGTCGGTGATGCAGGCAGTGACCAGGGACATGGCGGCCGGCCGCAACGGCAGCCGGGCCGACCTGTTCTCGGCCGGCACCCTGATCACCGCGCCGGGCGGCCACGGTACCGAATTCACGCTGCCGATCCCGACGCTGGAGAAGGGCGCCGACGTCCAGGCTTTCGTCGACGCCCGCATTGCCGAAGGCTCGCATTTCATCAAGGTCGTGATGGAGGAGGGCTTCGGCGAGCACCATTTCAACAGCCTCGACCTGGCCACCGTAAAAGCCGTGATCGACGCGGCCCACAAACGCGGCAAGATGGCGGTGGTGCACATCAGCACCTTGCAGAACGCGCGCGCCGCGCTGGAAGCCGGTGCGGACGGCCTGGCCCACCTGTTCCCCGGCACTGCGATCGCGCCGCAAGACGTGGACGGGCT
Source organism: Burkholderiaceae bacterium (assembly GCA_022701635.1). GTDB lineage: Bacteria > Pseudomonadota > Gammaproteobacteria > Burkholderiales > Burkholderiaceae_D > Telluria > Telluria phyllosphaerae. Next base: position 4,231 of record JAKOOD010000164.1, read on the forward strand.
GGTGCGGCTGGCGAAATCGCATGGCGCCTTCGTGATCCCGACCTTTTCGGTGCTGGAAAGCGTGGCCGGCATCAAGCCGCGCGATCTGCTGGACGACCCCGGCGTGACCGGCCTGCTCGACAAGGATGAGCGCACCACGCTCGAAGTCGGCTACGGCCAGACCCCGGCGCCGGCGCGCCTGACGGCGCCCAGGATCGTGACGGCGGCATTGCTTGAGGCCGGCGTCCCGCTGTTGGCGGGCACCGACGCCGGCAATGCCGGTACCCAGTACGGGGCCAGCCTGCACCACGAGCTGGCCAGCCTGGTCGACGCCGGTCTCAGCCCCGCCGAAGCGCTGGCCGCAGCGACCAGCGTGCCGGCCGCCGTGTTCAAGTTGGGCAAGCGCGGGCGCATTGCGGCCGGTTACAAGGCCGACCTGGTACTGGTACAGGGCAATCCGCTGCAGGACATCGGCGCCACCCGTCGCATCGTCGAGGTGTGGAAGGATGGCGCCAGCGTCGAAGCGCTGCGCCAGCAGCAGCGTCGCCAGGTGGCGCAGGAAGCGCTACCCCGCACCTCGCCGGCGCCGGCGCTGCCGCCCGACGGGCGCATCAGCCTGATCAAGGACGGCAGGCTGGCCAGTCCTTTCGGCGCCGGCTGGATGCCGTCGGATGACAGCGTGGCAGGGGGCGCCTCGCGCGTGAAGCTGGCCACGCAGGCAAGCGCAGGACAGGCCGTGGTGACGGTCGAGGCCAGCGTGAAGGCCGGCTTCTTCTATCCGTGGGCCGGCCTGGCCTTCCTGCCGGGTGCGGCGGCTCCCGGCGCCATCGGCGAGGCCGACCTCGGCGCCGTCCGCACGATTCGCTTCCGCGTGAGGGGTGACGGCAAGACCTATCAGATGACGATGGCGTCGCGCGGCATGCGCATCCCGCGCACCGTCAACTTCACGGCCGGCACGCAATGGGAAGAGGTGACGATTCCGTTCAGTGCCTTTGCCGGGGTCGATCCGGCGGCGGTGACCATGATAGGATTTAATGCCGGGCCACAACCCGGCGACTACCGGTTCGAGATCGCCGACGTGCGCTTGCTCGAGCGCTGACCCTCACCACAGGCACAATCGATGGAACGACTTGTCAGCATCATGCGGCGCATCTCGGGTGGGCCCTGGGTCCCGCCCGAACTGGGCAAGATGCCCTACCTGTGGGCCGCCTCGCTGGTATTCATGGTGTGGCAGTATTTTTTCAAGCCGCCCGGCGCGCTGGAACTGGCCATGCTGTTGTTGACCGTGGCGCTGTTCGTGCCGCTCTACCTGGCCAGCTTCTGGGCCGGGGGCCGCGGCGCCGTCGCCTGCGCACTACTGGCATGCGGCGTCGGTTTCCTGTGGGCGCCCTGGAATTCGGGCGCCGGCACCTTCTTCATCTTCGCCGCCGGCATGTGCGGACGCCTGGCGCCGGCGCGCAGTGCCTACCGGCTGCTGGCGCTGGTCCTGGGACTGGTCACCGTGGCCGCCTTCACGGTGTCGCCGTTCGGCCTGCCCTTCCTGATCGCGCCCTGGACCATCGGCCTGCCGGTCGGCATCGCCTCGATCATGGAGCAGGGACTACGGGTGTCGCGGCGCCAGCTGCATCGCAAGCAGGAAGAAGTCGAGCACATGGCGCGGATCGCCGAACGCGAACGCATTTCACGCGACCTGCATGACCTGCTCGGCCATTCGCTGTCGCTGATCGCGCTGAAGGCCGAACTGGCAGGAAAACTCGCCGGGCGCGATGCCGAGGCCTGCAGGCGCGAGATCGGCGACATCGAAACCAGCGCGCGCCAGGCGCTGGCCGAGGTGCGCGCCGCGGTCACCGGTTACCGCCACAGCGGCCTGTCCGGCGCACTGGCCGGCGCGCGCGCCAGCCTGGCCACCGCCAACGTCGAATTGCGCGAGGAGGTGGCCCAGTTCGCGCTGGCGCCGGCGGCGGAACACGTGCTGGCGCTGGCGCTGCGCGAAGCCGTGACCAACGTCGTGCGCCACGCCGGCGCCAGCCGCTGCACGCTGCGCCTCGCGCTGGAGCAGGGCAGCGCGGTGCTGCGCGTCGCCGACGATGGCGAAACCCTTGAGGCGGGCGCGGAGATCCGCGTCGGCAACGGCCTGGCCGGGATGCGCGAACGCGCGGCCGCCCTGGGCGGCAAGCTGCTGCTCAGCGTCGACGCCGGCCTGCGCCTCGAGCTGCGCGTACCGGCGGGAGACGCGCCATGATCCGCATCGTCATCGCCGAAGACCAGGCCCTGGTGCTGGGTGCGCTCGCCGCGCTGCTCGGGCTGGAAGACGACCTGGAGGTGGTCGGCACCGCCGGCAACGGCAAGGATGCGCTGGCGTTATGCCGTGAGCGGCGGCCGGACATCGTGCTGACCGACGTCGAGATGCCGCAGATGACCGGTCTCGAACTGGCGGCGCAGCTGCGCGAGCTCGGCCTGCCGTGCAAGGTCGTGATCGTGACCACCTTCGCCCGCAGCGGCTACCTGCGGCGCGCGCTCGAGTGCGGGGTATGCGGCTACCTGCTGAAGGATGCGCCGGCCGACACGCTGGCGGCAGCCATCCGCCAGGTCCACGGCGGCGGCAGGGCGATCGCGCCCGAACTGGCGCTGGAAAGCTGGAGTGCCGGCCCGGACCCGCTGTCGGAGCGCGAGCGCCAGGTGCTGCGCCTTGCGGGCGAAGGCAAGACCAGCGCCGAGATCGCGAAGCTGGTGCACCTGTCGGAGGGCACCGTGCGCAACTACCTGTCGGAGGCGATCAGCAAGCTGAACGCCGGGAACCGGGTCGAGGCTTACCGGCTGGCGCGCAACGCGGGCTGGCTGTAAGCCGCCGCCTGCTAGCGGAGCGCGCAAGCAGCGGTGCACGACGCGCCCGGTCGGACTAGCCTGAATAGCCACTCCCTGTGCGCGGTACAGGCTTTCCTGGCGCCCGCCGCGTCAGCGCGTGCATTGCGGCAGCGTGCCCCGGGTCGCGATGACGGCGGCGCTGTC
>JAKOOD010000184.1 GCA_022701635.1 Burkholderiaceae bacterium
CGGTGGAAGGTCGGGTGGGTCAGGTAGGCGCTGGTACGGGCCAGGGCGGCCGGGAAGGCGTCCTGGACGTCGTTGTCGAGGCTGTCGAAATCGATGGCGACCTGTTTGCCGGCAGCGGCGCCGAAGATCTTCGCCAGCAGCGTGATGTCGTCGCGGGTGGTGGTCTCGTCGAGCGACAGGCCGACCTGGCGCGCATCGATGCGGCGCAGGTTGACGCCGTTGTCGTTGGCGATGCGGTGCACCTCGTCCGCATTGTCGGCGGCCACGGTCAGGGTGTCGAAATACGTGCCGTTGGCCAGCTGGAAGCCGGCGCCCTGCAGCGCGGTGGCCAGGATGCCGGTGTAGCGGTGCACGCGGCGGGCGATTTGCTCCAGGCCCTGCGGACCGTGGTAGATCGCGTACATCGACGCCATCACGGCCAGCAGCACCTGCGCGGTACAGATGTTCGAGGTCGCCTTTTCGCGGCGGATGTGCTGTTCGCGCGTCTGCAGCGCCAGGCGGAATGCCTTGTTGCCCTGGGCGTCGATGGTGACGCCGGCCAGGCGGCCCGCCATGCTGCGCTTGTATTCGTCGCGGGTGGCCAGGTAGCCGGCGTGCGGGCCGCCAAAACCGAGCGGCACGCCGAAGCGCTGGCTGTTGCCGACGACCACGTCGGCGCCCCATTCGCCCGGCGGGGTCAGCACGGTCAGGGCCAGCAGGTCGGCCGCCACGATGACCATGGCGCCGGCCGCATGCAGCTTTTCACATGCGCTGCGGTAGTCGCGCACGTCGCCGTTGACGCCTGGGTACTGCAGTAGCACGCCGAAGCAGGTCTCGCTGAGGTTCTCGATGTCTGCGGCGGCGACGGTGCGCACTTCGACGCCGATCGGCTTGGCGCGGGTCTCGACCACTTCACGCGTCTGCGGCAGCACGTCGTCGGCCACGTAGAACACCTTCGAGGCCGACTTGCCGACGCGCTGGATCAGCGTCATGGCTTCGGCGGCGGCGGTGCCTTCGTCCAGCATCGAGGCGTTGGCGATGCCCATGCCGGTCAGGTCGATGATGACCTGCTGGAAGTTCAGGATCGCTTCCAGGCGGCCCTGCGAGATCTCCGGCTGGTACGGGGTGTAGGCGGTGTACCAGGCCGGGTTTTCGAAGATGTTGCGCAGGATGACGGGCGGGGTGGTGGTGCCGTAGTAGCCCTGGCCGATCATCGACTTCATGACCTTGTTCTGCGAGGCGATGGCCTTCAGCTTGGCCAGCGCGGCCATTTCCGGCAGCGGCTCGAAGAACTCGCCCAGGTCCAGCTTGTCCTTGCGGCGGATGTTGGCGGGAACGACGGCATCGATCAGCGCGGCGCGCGATGCGTAGCCGAGGACGGACAGCATGGCTGCCTGTTCGGCGTCGGACGGACCGATGTGGCGCGGGATGAAGCCGTCGCGGGCTTCCAGTTGGGTCAGGCTGGTGCGGGTCATGGTATGAGCAGAAAGGGAAAAATCGGCCGGGTAGGCAAACTATGCGCCGTCGCCCCTGCGAAGGCAGGGGTCCAATCTCTTGCGCAGGCTACGGAGCGAACTTGGGCCCCTGCCTTCGCAGGGACGACGTTGGCACCGGTACGGTGCAACCAAAACGATATTGGGTCGAACAGACAAACAACAAGCGCGCCCTCGGGCGCGCTCGTCGACACATCACTCCGCGGTCGCCTTGCCGTAGGCAGCCGCATCCAGCAGGCCATCGATGGCCGCCGCATCCGCCGGCTGCAGCTTGAACAGCCAGGCGCTGTAGGCATCCGCATTGATCGAATCCGGCGCGTCGGCGGTCGGCTGGTTGACGGCGACCACGGTGCCCGAGACCGGGGCATAGATGTCGCTGGCGGCTTTCACGGATTCGACCACGGCGGCGTCGTCGCCGGCGGTGAAGGTCTTGCCGACTTGCGGCAGCTCGACGAACACGATGTCGCCCAGCGCGTCCTGCGCGTATTCGGTGATGCCGACGGTCAGGGTGCCGTCGGCTTCATGACGGACCCACTCGTGGGATTCGGTGTACTTCAGGTCGGCTGGAATGTTCATGCGTAGCTCCTAATGGGGGATGGTTCGGTCAGTATAGTTTGTTCAGGTGCGGGCGGCGCGCTTACGCGGCCAGCACTTTGCCGTTACGCACGAACGGCAGCTTGACCACCGAGGCGGCCAGCTTCTTGTCGCGGATTTCGACGTGGACGGTGTCGCCGACGGCCACGTCCATCGGCACGCGCGCCAGCGCGATCGCCTGCTGCATCGACGGGCTGAAGGTGCCGCTGGTGATCTCGCCGGCGTTGCCGGCGCTTCCCACGACTTTCTGGTGGGCACGCAGGATGCCGCCTTTTTCACGCAGGATCAGGCCCACGAACTGCTGGTGCTGGCCGCGCTGCAGCGCGTTCTTGCCGACGAAGTCGCGCTCCGACACCAGGTCGACGGTCCAGGCCAGGCCGGCGTCCAGCGGCGAGACGGTATCGTCCATGTCCTGGCCATACAGGTTCATGCCGGCTTCCAGGCGCAGCGTGTCGCGCGCGCCCAGGCCGGCCGGCTTGACGCCCTGTGCCGCCAGCGCGTTCCACAGCGCGTCGACCTGGCCGGCGGCGACGCCGATCTCGAAGCCGTCTTCCCCGGTGTAGCCGGTGCGCGCGACCATCAGTTCGCCGAACGGGGTGTCTTTCACGAGGACGGCGTTGAACGGCTTCAGGCCTTCCGAGGCGTCGCGCGCGGCCGGTACGGTCTCCCAGAACTTGGCGCGCGCGTTCGGACCCTGCACGGCGACCAGCGCGATGCCGTCGTCGGTGACGTGTTCGTTGATGTCGCTGCGGCGCGGGGTGATCGAGAGGCCCGAGCCCGAGGTCTCGTTGCGCTCGCGGATCCAGGCGATGTCCTTTTCGGCGGTGCCGGCGTTGACCACCAGGCGGAACCAGGTCTCGTCGAAGAAGTAGACGATCAGGTCGTCGATGACGCCGCCCTGCGGATTGAGCATGCAGGAGTACAGCGCCTTGCCCGGCGCCTGCAGCTTGTCGACGTTGTTGGCCAGCAGGCCGCGCAGGAAAGCGCGCACGTTGTGGCCCTGCAGGTCGACCACGCACATGTGCGAGACGTCGAACATGCCGGCGTCGCTGCGCACGGCGTGGTGTTCTTCGATCTGCGAACCGTAGTTGACGGGCATGTCCCAGCCGCCAAAGTCGACCATCTTGGCGCCAGCGGCGCGGTGTACGGAGTTGAGCGGGGTCGCTTTGAGCGTCATGGAGTCCTCGGGCACGTGAAATGGGGTTCGGGCACGCGGACGTCGTCCGCATGCCTTGCGCACCCCTCTGTCCTCGGTACCTGAGAGATAGCGGCGATGCCGCCTGCCCCTTCGGTGGGCCCCCAGGGCCGCTCTCCAGAGTTGGTCGCCGCACCATTCTTCGATGGCGCAGCGTCCCTTGACCGGTCCGGTTGCCTGAGAGTTTTCGGGTGATGCCCCTTCGGCGGCAGCCTGCGCTGCGCTCTCCCGGTCAAGACTGCGAAGGATATGTCAGCGGCCGGGGGAAGTCAATCCGGACAGCTGGCAGCTTGCTTTCCATGGCAGGGGCGCGCACTCTTGCTGGCAGGTTACATGGCGCTAAACCGTGATTTGTTACACTTGTCCCACGAACCTTGCGACAGAAGAGAGGGACTATGAGCGAAGATCAAGCAAATCAACAAAAGGAAGCGTGGTTCACGCTGTCCGGCGACGTGAACAGCGACATGGTGCATCGCGTCTTCGAAGCCACCTCCCACATGACCGAAGACGGCGTCGACACGGCGCACGTGCTGGTCCAGTCGAACGGCGGCTACGTCAGCGACGGCCTGTGCCTGTACAACTTCATGGCCAATTCACCGGTCAACTTCATCACCTACAACGGCGGCGCGGTGGCGTCGATCGCGGTGATCCTGTTCCTGGCAGGCCGCCAGCGCTACGCCAGCGAGACCGCGCGCTTCATGATCCACAAGTCGCATGCCACGGCTTCGCCGGGTTCGCGCCCGGATGCGCTGAACATCATCGTCGAAGGCTTGCGCGCCGACGATGCGCGCACCGAGGCGATCCTGCGCAAGCACATCGAACTCTCGCCGGAACAGTGGGGCATCCACCAGTACGGCGATCTCCACCTCACCGCGCGCGAAGCCAAGGCGGCGGGGCTGATCAGCGAGGTGACCGATTTCGCGCCGCCGCGTGGCGCGCCGCTGCGCAATATCTGACGATCCAGCGTGGATCAAGAGGCCCGGCGCGTGCTCATCCGGGCAACGCGCCGGGCGCATGTGCCCGTCCATGCTACCGGCAGGTAAAAACAGCAGGGCCTGATAAAAAAATAGCAGGGCCTGATGCACTTTCGGTGCATCAGGCCCTGCTGTCGTATCGGCTGCTAGCGGATAAGTCGGTCAGCGGTTGCCGGCGCTCTTGCGGCTTTGGCGGCCGGCTTCGGCATGCTGTTCCGGCGAACCGCCGCGGGTGCCGCCCGAATGCGAACCCGAACCCGACGAGGCCGACTGCTTGTTGCCGTCGTTCTTGTGGCTCTGGCGGCCGGCAGCGGCATGCTGTTCCGGCGTGCCGCCCTGGACGCCGCCCGAACGCGAACCCGAATTCGAGCTCGAGCCTGCGGAGCCGGATTGCTTGCTGGCGTCGTTCTTGTTGGCGTCGTTCTTGTGGCTTTGCTGGCCGGCCTTCACGTGTTGTTCGTGGGAGCCGCCTTGATTGCCGGGACGGGCATTTTTATTCGTAGTCATGATCATTCCTTTCGATAAAATGGGAAATGTCCTGCTCGCCAAAACGTTGTCTACACTTTGTTTGTTCAGCAGCGTTTTCGGTAGTGCAATGATGCGAGCCCGGCCGTGGAACGGGTATCGGCGCTTTGCCTGAGCTCGTGTAGGACTAAGACTGGGTATGAAAGAATGTTTTTACTTGAAAGACGCGTAAATCGCATATGCTTATTTTGTCTTTGCCGTATTTATTGCCAATATTCGAGAAATTTATGGATGAGTTAGCTCATCATTAGAATGGTCATTCTTTCTGTCGCGACGCAGGATCATGCCGGGCGGCGCACGGCGTCCGCGGCAGCCCAACTATTCTGATTGCTAGCCGGAAATTATGTGCCACAATAAGCAGAGCATTCGACGCCATTCTCCAAACCCATGACCGCAAGCCAAGCCCAGACCCCGGCTGCCCGCAAGGCCGCGTCCTTGCAGGCGACGCTGGATGCGCTCGTCAGCGCCGTCTCGACGCATGTCAAGGATGCGCTCGTGGACATGGCAGCGCGCATGTCGGCGGCGCTGGCCGAGGTCGATGCGCCGGGCCTGGACACGCGCGCTGTTTACCAGCGCGTGAAATCGGCGCGCCTGCTCAAGGACAACGGCTACGCCTTCGTGCACCTGGCCGAGGCCGCGATCGGGCAGGCCGTGCGCGCCGAACTGGCGGCCCTCGACCCGGCATCGCATGCGCGCCAGCCTGCCGCGGCCGCGGCGTTGAGCCTGGTGCCGCTCGAGGAAATCGACGACAAGCTGGCATTGACGGCGCTGGCGCGTCCCTTCGACATCCAGCATGCCGACGTGCTGGCGACGCTCTCGGTCCGCCTTGGCCTGCTGCTCGAGCGCGGCCTGCTGCGCGCCGACGCCAATCCCTTCCGGCCGGCGATGTTCCTGAAGGCGCTCGACCAGGCCTGGCGCGAATTCGAGCCCGACGCCGAAGCCCACGGCTTGCTCCAGCCGCTGCTGCGCCCGGAGATCGTGTTCGACCTGGGACCGCTGCTGGAGCGCCTGGTCGAGGTCCTGAAACGCAAGGAAGGCCAGCCCGGCTCGGTCGACGCGCTGCGCATCCAGAAAACCGATGACAGCGCCGCCGCCCGGGCGGCACGCGCCGGCAGCCGGGCGGCGCTGGCAAAGCAGTTACGCGCCCTGTTCGGCGACGACGGCGGCGAGGATGGCGTGCCGCTGATTCCCGATCTGCCGCCGATGGCGGCCGGCGAGGGCGGCTGGCGGCCGAGTGCCGCGACCGGGTTCCAGGGCGCGGCCGGCGCCGATCCGGCTGCCGGCGCTGCGCCTGCGGCGGTCGGCGCTTGCGCGCCGGGGGCCGCTACCGCGCCGCTGCAGCCGGCGCCAGGCTTCGCGGCACCCGCCGGCGGCATCGCCTTCCAGCCGCTGCAAGGCGTGCTTGCAGGCCCGGGCGGCACGCCGCTCCCGGCTGGCGCCGTTCCCGGCGGCGCACCGCTCCAGGCCAGCGCCGGCGCCGTTCCCGGCACGTTGCCGCTCCAGCCGGCCACAGGCGCGTTGGCGCACGCGGCGCTCCCTGCGCAGGGCGTGGCCGCGGGCCACACTGTCTTCCATGTTCCGCTACAGCCTGCTGCCGGCAACGCAGGCGCGGGCGCCGGCGCTGCGGGTACAGGCGCCGGGGCGGCCGGCCTCGCCGTGCAGTGGGCCGGCATCCCGGTGCAGGGCCTGGTCGCCGCCGCCAGCGGCGCCGCGCCGCTGCCACCGCCGGCGACGGCGCCGGGCGCCGCCATGGTCGCCAGTGCGCCGCTGCTGGAGCTGGTGGCCGGCATCGAGCCGGTGCTGGCCGCCGCCCGTGCCAACGGCGGCGGGCAGGGCGCAGCGGCCGCCCCGCACCAGGTGTTCTACCTGCCGCGCCTGAAGCAGAGCCTGCCCCAGGGCAGCCTGTCGCGTGGCGACGCCAACACGCTCGACTTGCTGTCGCGCGTGTTCGAGACCGTGCTGCTGGACGACAGCATCCCGCCGCGGGCGCGCGAACTGCTGCGGTTGCTGCAGGTGCCGGTGCTGAAGGCGGCGCTGCTGGATAAAAGCTTCTTCTTCGAGGAAGCGCATCCGGCGCGGCGCATGGTCGACCTGCTGTCGCGCATGGGCTGGGAGCAGCACAAGGATGGCGACGACCCGGTGTTCCAGGCCATGCAGCGCAGCGTCGACCGGGTGGCGCAGCCGGGCGGCGGCGAGGGCGCCGGCTTCGAGGAAGCGGTGGCCGGCCTCGAGGCCAGCATCGCCCAGGAAGAGCGCGCCGAGGCACAGTCGCTGGCGGCCCCGGTGGCCACCGCGCTCAAGCAGGAAAAGCTGGCGGCTGCCACGCGCGCCGCACGCGACGCGGTGGCGCTGCGCATCGGCGCCGGCAAGGACCAGGAGGCCGACGGCTTCGAGGCCGGCGAGATCCTGGATGCGGTCAGCGGCTTCCTCGAGCAGCGCTGGACCACCGTGCTGACCTTCGCCTATACCATCGAGGACGACAAGCCGGGCGCGGTCGGCAACGCCACCCGCGCGATGGATGACCTGATCTGGAGCATCAAGCCGAAGGCGACCCAGGAGCAGCGCAAGACCCTGATCGCGCGCCTGCCGCGGCTGCTGGCCACGCTCAACAAATGGCTGGACGCGATCCGCTGGCAGGATGCCGAGCGCCTGCAGTTCTTTGCCCGCCTGGCCGAATACCACGCCGCCATCGTGCGTGCCCCGATCGAGCTGTCGCCCGAGCGCCAGCTGGAACTGGCGGTGGAAGCGGCCCAGCGCGACGCCCTGCGCCGGGTCGAGCTGGAAAACGCCGCCGCCGTCCAGGAAGCGGCGCGCCAGGATGCGATCTCGCCGCTCGACGGCCTGGAGCGCGGCATGTGGTGCGAATTCCGCAGCGACGACGGCGCCCGTACCAACGCCCGCAAGGTCAGGCTGGCCTGGGTCAGCCCGCTGCGTACCCTGTTCATCTTTTCCGGCAGCGGGCGGCGCGAGGCGTTTTCGATGACGGCCGAGAAACTGGTCGACGCGCTGCACGCCGGCGCCGCGCGCGTGCTGGCGATGGAAGGCGTGGTCGGCCAGGTATTGATGGCGGCGCTGGCCGATGGGGCAGGGGACGATGCGCCGGCCCGCCTCATCCCCAAGTTTCACTGACAGCCGGCAACAAATAGTAGGTTATACTCTTTGCAGACAGCCATGCTACGCGTGTGGCCGTGCCTACTTTCTTCGGCCTTCTCCCCCTGTCATGCCCTTCGATGTTGCCTCGATCCTCGTTGCGATGACCCTCAGCATGCTGACGATGGCCCTGGCATTGGTGTCCGTGATGGGGAACGTCAACCGTGCCGCCCGGTTCGCCCAGGCCGGCGCCGTGCTGCAGGCGCTCGGCTGGGTACTGCTGCTGCTCTCCAGCCGGGTGGTGCCGGGCGGTAGCGCGGATTTCGCGCTGTCGACGCTGTCGATGGGCTGCATTTCCGGCGGACTGGCGTGCAACGCCGCCGCCTTCGAACTGTGGTGCGGCCGCAGCGCGCCGAATCGGGTGCCGGCGCTGCTGGCCATCGCGATGACGGCCGGCTACGGCGCGGGCTTTTCCAGTTATGCGTTCCGGGTCGGCTGGGCCAACGGCCTGCTGGCGCTGCAGATGGCGCTGATGGTGGTGGGCCTGGCGCGCCGCGCCGCCGTGCCGGTCGGACGCTGGCGCTGGCTGCTGATCGGCGGCTTTGCCCTCCAGGCCTTGTTCACGGCATGGCGCGGCGTGCTTGGCGCGTTTTTTACCGAACAGTTTCCAACCTTCATGACGCCGCACCCGGTCAATCTGGCGTTTGCCATGGTGGCCAACGTGACCACCGTCGCCGGCCTGGTCGGCATCCTGCTGGCGCATCGCGACGAGGCCGTGCGCGCGCTCGAGCGCCTGGCCACCATCGATGGCCTGACCGGCGTGCTGAACCGGCGCGCCTGGCTGCTCCAGGCCGACACCGAACTGGCGAACAGCATCCGCCATGGCAGCCCGCTCGCGGTGCTGATGATCGATATCGACCACTTCAAGCAGATCAACGACAGCCGTGGCCACGAAGCCGGCGACCGTGCCCTGCAGTTTTTCGCAGGCGTGCTGAACAGCGCATGCCGCAGCGGCGACACAGTGTGCCGCTATGGCGGCGAAGAATTCTGCGTGCTGCTGCGCGCCGACGAGGAGGCGGTGCGGGCCTTCGACCGGCGCATCCGCATCCATTTGCAGGATGCGGCCATGCCCGAACTGGGGCATGCGCTCGGCTACAGCGGCGGCATGGCGCTGCGCGCGCCGGGTGAAGTGCGCATGGCCGGCCTGCTGCGCCGCGCCGACGCCGCCTTGTACCGGGCCAAGACGATGGGCCGCGCGCGTACCATCGATGCCGGCCGGGCGCCGGTCGAATTGTCCTGACAGCAAGCAACAGATGATATGATGCGGGTTTCGTCGAACCCCTTCCAGCATAGCGAACGTGCGTCTCTCCTCCATTAAATTGTCGGGATTTAAGTCTTTCGTCGATCCCACCAATTTCCAGGTGCCGGGACAGCTCGTGGGCGTCGTCGGCCCCAACGGTTGCGGCAAGTCGAACATCATCGATGCCGTGCGCTGGGTGCTGGGCGAATCCAAGGCATCCGAGCTGCGCGGCGAATCGATGCAGGACGTGATCTTCAACGGCTCGACCCACCGCAAGCCGGCCGGGCGCGCCTCGGTCGAGCTGGTGTTCGACAACAGCGCCGGCAAGGCGGCCGGGCAGTGGGGACAATACGCCGAGATCGCGGTCAAGCGCACCCTCACGCGCGACGGCACCTCGACCTACTACATCAACGGCCAGCCGGTGCGCCGGCGCGACATCCAGGACATCTTCCTCGGCACCGGCCTCGGCCCGCGCGCCTACGCCATCATCGGCCAGGGCATGATCGCGCGCATCATCGAATCGCGCCCGGAAGAGCTGCGCGTCTTCCTGGAAGAAGCCGCCGGTGTCTCCAAGTACAAGGAACGGCGCCGCGAGACCGAAAACCGCCTGGCCGACACCCGCGACAACCTGGTGCGGGTGGAAGACATCCTGCGCGAGCTGAACGCCAACCTGGAAAAGCTGGAAGCGCAGGCGGCGGTGGCCAACCGCTTCAAGGGGTTGCAGTCGGACCAGGAGGAAAAGCAGAAACTGCTCTGGCTGCTGCGCAAGAACGAAGCCAAGGCCGAGCAGGCGCGCTGGTTCCTCGAGATGGCGCAGGCGCAGACCGGGCTGGAGGCGCAGACCGCGCAGCTGCGCAACCACGAACTGGCGCTGGAGCGCCTGCGCCAGGCCCATTTCGCCACCGGCGACAGGCTGCACACCGCCCAGGGCGCGCTGTACCAGACCAATTCCGAGATCGGCAGCCTGGAGGCGCAGATCAAGTTCGTGCTCGAGTCGCGCACGCGGCTGCAGAACCAGATCGGCACCCTGACCTTTCAACGCGAGCAGTGGCAGAACCAGGCCGCCGAGCTGCAGGAGCAGATCGAGGAAGGCGAGTTCCGCCTGGAAGAGCTGGCGGCGCGCGTGGAAGGTGCGCAGATTGCGGTGGAAGCCCAGAACGAGCGCCTGCCCGAACTCGACGCCGCCTGGCGCGCGGCCCAGAACCAGTCGACCGAATCGCGCGCCCGCATCATGCAGGTCCAGCAGCGCATCGAATTGTCCGCAGCGCATGGGCGCAATGCGGCGAGCATCCTGGCCACACTGGCCACGCGGCGCGAGCGCCTGCAGCAGGAACGCGCCGGCATCGATCTGCCGGATGCCGGCCACCTCGACAACCTGCGCATGCAGCTGGAAGAAAAGCAGCTGCAGCTGGAAGAGCAGACCCTGATGCTGGAAGAAGCCGCCGCGCGCCAGCAGGCGGTCGAGGACGAGCGGCGCCAGGCCCATGCCGGCGCCCAGGCGGAAGCGGCCGCCAACGCCAAGCTGGAAGCGCGCCTGGCGGCGCTGCGCCAGCTGCAGGAACGCGTGCAGACCCAGGGCAAGGTCCAGCCCTGGCTGCAGAAGCACGAACTCGACAAACTGCCGCGCCTGTGGGAAAAGCTCGACATCGACACCGGCTGGGAAACCGCGCTGGAATCGGTCCTGCGCGAGCGTACCGGGGCGCTCGAAATCTCGAACCTGGACTGGGCGCGCGGCTTCTTCGGCGACGCCCCGCCGGCGCGGATGGCCGTTTACGCGCCTAATGCGACCCCGGCGCCGGGCGCCCCGGCACAGCACGACCACCATGGCCTGAAGCCGTTCGCGTCGCTGCTCAAGCTGAACGACCCCGGCCTGCGCGGCCTGCTCGACGACTGGCTGTGGGGCGTGTACGCCGCCGACGATCCGGGCACGGCGCTGGCCCAGCGCGCGCGCCTGCCCGAGGGCGGCCTGTTCGTCACGCCGAACGGCCACATCGTCAGCCGTTCCAGCGTGCGCTTCTATGCCGCCGACGCCGAGCAGGACGGCGTGCTGGCGCGCCAGCACGAGATCGACAACATCGGCAAGCAGCTGCGCGCGCAGGCGCTGCTGCTGGACGAGGCGCGCACCCGCAGCACGCGTGCCGATGCCGCCGTCGGCGAACTGCAGCGCCGCCTGCAGGACGGGCGCCAGCGCGTGGCCACGCTGCAGCGCGAAACCCATGCGCTGCAGATCGAGGTGGTCAAGCAGGGCGAAGCCGAGGCGCGCCTGAACCAGCGCAGCGGCCAGATCGCGGCCGACCTCGACGAAATCGCGGCCCAGGAAGCCGAGCAGCGCCAGGCGCGCGCGGAAGCCGAGTCGGAATTCGAGATGCTCGACATGGAACTGGCCGAGCTGCAGGGTGCGCACGAGGATGGCCAGACCGCCTTCCAGGACAAGGAGCGCGCCTTGAGCGACGCGCGCGAACGCCTGCGCGAGCTGGAACGCGCGGCGCAGGAAGCCGGCTTCGCCGAAAAGACCGGACGCGCCCGCATCGACGAGCTGCGCCGCACCATCGCCACCGCATCGCAGCAGGCGGCCAGCGTCGGCGAGACCGTCGGCGCGGCCCGGCTGGAGCTGGAATCGCTGGAATCCGGCGCCGCCGCCGAAGGCCTGCAGGCGCTGCTCGCGCGCCGCACCGAGCAGGAAGCGGCGCTGTCCGACGCCCGCCACGAACTGGACCAGCTGACCCAGCAACTGAGGCAACTGGAAGAAGGGCGCATGAGCGCCGAGCGCAGCCTGCAGCCGCAGCGCGATCGCATCACCGAGATGCAGCTGAAGGAGCAGGCCGCGCGCCTGAACCAGGAGCAGTTCGACGAAGCCCTGCGCGCCACCGGCGCGGTCGAATCGGAACTCGCGCACAAGCTCGATCCGGAGATGAAGCCGTCCTACCTGCAGGGCGAGGTGACGCGCCTGACGAACGCCATCAACGCCCTCGGCGCGGTCAACCTGGCGGCGGTGGAGGAACTGGCCCAGGCCACCGAGCGCAAGCGCTTCCTGGATGCGCAGAACAACGACCTGCAGGAAGCCATCGGCACGCTGGAAGGCGCGATCGGGCGCATCGACCGCGAATCGCGCGACCTGCTGCAGGACACCTTCGATCGCGTCAACGGCCATTTCTCGGAACTGTTCCCGATCCTGTTCGGCGGCGGCACGGCGAAGCTGGTGATGACCGGCGACGAGATCCTCGACGCCGGCGTGCAGGTGATGGCCCAGCCGCCGGGCAAGAAGAACGCCACCATCCACCTGCTGTCCGGCGGCGAAAAGGCGCTCACCGCCACGGCCCTGGTGTTTTCGATGTTCCGCCTGAATCCGGCGCCGTTCTGCCTGCTGGACGAGGTCGACGCACCGCTCGACGACGCCAATACCGAGCGTTTCTGCCGCATGGTCAAGCGCATGTCCGACCACACCCAGTTCCTCTTCATCTCGCACAACAAGATCGCGATGGAGATGGCCAACCAGCTGATCGGCGTGACCATGCAGGAGCAGGGCGTGTCGCGCATCGTGGCCGTGGATATGGAAGCGGCGGCCGACCTGGCCGCGGCCTGAGCCTATCCTGCAGCCTGTTGGCGGCCTGCGCCGCCACGCTTCTTCATCCTCCCTTTCCTTGCTCCATTCCTGACTTGCTCCATCCCGGTGCGGGAAATCGGCTATTTAACAAAAATCGAAACACATTTGCACAAATAAAGTGCAAAACTATCGAAGCTATTGAGATTATTAATTTTCCAAATGTAAAGATTGAGACTAAGATAACTATTCCTTCTACAGTTTCAATAGGTAACATTTATGGGAAGCTTCACTATCTCTCTTGGCCGCGCCGGTGTATGCGCATTGACCGTGACCGCCGGCGTGCTGGCGCTCGCACAGGGCGTGCAGGCACAGCAGGTGCTGACCAAGGATAACGGCGCGCCGGTCGGCGACAACCAGAACAGCCAGACGGCCGGCCCCAACGGTCCGACCCTGCTGCAGGACGTGCACCTGTTGCAGAAACTGCAGCGTTTCGACCGCGAGCGCATTCCCGAGCGCGTCGTGCACGCCACCGGCACCGGCGCCCACGGCAGTTTCACCACCACCGACGATTTGTCCGACCTGTCCAAGGCCAAGCTGTTCGTCAAGGGCACCACGACCCCGGTGTTCGTGCGCTTCTCGACCGTGATCCCGAGCCGTTCGGGCGCCGAGACCACGCGCGACCCGCGCGGCTTCGCCACCAAGTTCTATACCCAGGAGGGCAACTGGGACCTGGTCGGCAACAACCTGCCGATCTTCTTCATCCGCGATGCGATCAAGTTCCCGGACATGATCCACGCGCTCAAGCCGGACCCGGTCACCAACGTGCAGGAGCCGGAACGCGTGTTCGACTTCTTCTCGCACATCCCGGAATCGACCCAGATGCTGACCCGCGTGTACTCGAACTACGGCACCCCGGCGAGCTACCGCGAAATGAACGGCAGCAGCGTGCACGCGCTGAAGCTGGTCAATGCCAAGGGCGAGTACGTGTACGCCAAGTTCGCCTGGAAGTCGCAGCAGGGCGAGCGCAACCTGCGCCCGATGGAAGTCGCCGCGGTCCAGGCCAAGAGCACCAGCCATGCCACGGTCGACCTGTACGAGTCGATCACCAAGGGCGCTTACCCGAAATGGGACCTGGTGGTGCAGATCCTGCGTCCGAAGGAGATGAACAAGTTCGACTTCGACCCGCTGGACGCGACCAAGGTCTGGCCGGGCGTCCCGGAGCGCAAGATCGGCACCATGGTGCTGAACAAGGTGCCGGACAACTTCTTCGAAGCCACCGAGCAGGTCGCGATGGCCCCGGGTAACCTGGTGCCGGGCATCGAAGCGTCGGAAGACCGCATGCTGCAGGGCCGCCTGTTCTCGTACATCGACGCCCAGCACCACCGCCTGGGCGCGAACTTCCAGTCGCTGCCCATCAATCGTCCGCTGGTGCCGGTGAATAACAACCACCAGGACGGCGCCGCCAACACCTCGGGCCGCACCGGCCACGTAAACTATCAGCCGAGCCGCCTGGAAGGCGCGCTGGTCGAGGATCCGAATGCGCGCAGCAGCCAGCTGCCGCTGACCGGCACCACCCAGCAGCAGCGCATAGCCAAGACGCTGAACTTCAAGCAGGCCGGCGACTTCTACCGCTCGCTGAGCAGCCAGGACCGCGATGACCTGATCGCCAACCTGTCCGGCGACCTGAAGCGCGTGAAGAACCAGGACACCCTGTTCACCATGCTGTCTTATTTCTGGAAAGCCGATGCGGACTACGGCACGCGCCTGGCGCAGGCCGTCGGCGTCAGCGGCGACAAGATCGCCCCGCTGGCAGCCGCGCTGAAGGAATAAGCCGCTGCCGCGGCATCCGGCTGCCGTACGCACGGGCGGGTCTCGACCCGCCCGCCGAGCCACCCCGCGGGGTGGCTTTTGTTTTTTTCGACCCGGCTGGTATCATCTTGACTTTATGGACATTTTGGCATGCGGGTGGGGCGCCAGGCATGCAAGGCACATGGCAGCGGCCGCGGCGGCCGTTCCTGTACGGCGCTGCTGCGTATATTCTTGCCTTCATGCTACCCTGAGGTCCTTTTCGCGCAGGCAGGCGGCCGGCGCGCCGAACATATTGCATCCGAGGCACAAGCAGCATGACAGATTTACAAATGAGCCTGATCGCAGCCAGCGGCGTCTTCGTCGCCGGCGTCATCGGTTACAACAAGTGGCAGGAGTACAAGGCCCGCAAGAGCGTGGAGCGCGCTTTTTCGTCGGATCATGATGATGTGCTGATGCGCAGCGGCGCGGCGCCGAATCGCACGCCGGCCGAACCCGACCCGGTGGCCCCGCTCGGTCGCGACCCGATCGAGCGCCACGAGCCGGTGCTCGACGCCGCTCTGGACACCGCGCCGACGGCGCCGGAACCGCGGCTGCATGGCCTGACGCCGGGCGCCGATGCGCTGGCCGAGCCGGTGGTGCATGTGCCCGATGCCGTGGCCGACTCTGCGCAACTACCGGCGCCAGCGCCAGCGCCGGCAGCCCCGGCGGCACCGCAGGCGGGTAAGGCTCCGGGTGCCGGGTCGCCTGCCGCTTCGCCGCAGACCGCCGACACGCTGGCCCCGCTGGCCGGCGCCCCCCTTGCGCCACCGCTGCCGCCGCCGCAACCCGCCGAGACCCTGGTCGATCCGCTGATCGATTGCCTGATTCCCATGACTCCCGAAGGCGCGCTGCGCGGCGAGCGCATCCTGCCGGCGCTGCTCAAGCTGCGCCGCGTCGGCAACAAGCCGGTCCACTACGTCGGCCTGGCCGTCAGCGGCGACTGGGAGCCGATCGTGCATGGCGGCGTGTACACCAAGCTGCAGGCCGGCGTCCAGCTGGCCACCCGCACCACCGCGCTGAACGAACTCGAATACTCGGAAATGGTCACGCGCCTGCGCGCGGTGGCCGACGAGATCGGCGCCGAGCCGGACGTGCCGGACATGATCGAGGTGATGAGCGAAGCCAGGAACCTGCACCGCTTCGTCGCCGGCCACGATGCCCAGCTGGGCGTGAACCTGGCCTCGAAGGGGGCGCCGTGGGCGATGTCGACCCTGATCGGCGCCCTCGAGAACGCCGGTTTCGACGTGCGTCCGGACGGCCGTTTCGCCATGCCCGACGAGGGCAAGCACGTGCTGTTCACGCTGTCGACCAACGTCACCCTGGGCGCCGACACCACCTCGCGCCTGACCCTGCTGCTCGACGTGCCCTGCGTCGCGCCGGCCAAGGACGGCTTCGGCCGCATGGTGGCCTGCGCCAAGACGCTCGAGCTGCGCCTGGACGGCGCCATCGTCGACGACTTCGACCAGCCGCTGCCCGACGCCACGCTGGAAGAAATCGCCGGCCAGGTACGCGAGTTCTACCAGGAGATGGACGCCGCCGACATCCCGGCCGGTTCCACGCGCGCGCTGCGCCTGTTCAGCTGAGGTTCATGCATGAGCGAGACCCACGCTGACGACCTGTCGCGCATGAAGTGGCTGGTCGAGGAACTGAACCGCCATATCTATAACTACCACGTGCTCGACGCGCCGACGATCCCCGACGCCGAGTACGACAAGCTGTTCCGTGAACTGCAGGCGCTGGAAGCCGCGCATCCGGAAGCGGCGTCGGTCGATTCGCCGACCACCCGCGTCGGCGCCGCGCCGATCCCCGAATTCCGCCAGGTGACGCATGCGCTGCCGATGCTGTCGCTGAACAACGGCTTCGCCGACGAGGACATCGACAACTTCGACCGCCGCGTGCGCGAAGGCCTCGACCTGAGCCCGGGCGCCCAGGTCGCGTATGCGGCCGAACTGAAATTCGACGGCCTCGCCATCAGCCTGCGCTACGAGAACGGCGTGTTCGTGCAGGCCGCGACCCGCGGCGACGGCTTTACCGG